>JAUQQB010000399.1 GCA_030550075.1 Chloroflexota bacterium
AAACCAAAAATCAAATCTGGAGGGAGCATTACGAACAAAGAGCTTTTCCTGTTCGTAGTAGGGCACGTAAGTGCCCGTTGTCTTTTTGGGAACGCCTGTAACGGGCACTCCGCTTCGCTTCGTGCCCTACTACAAACAGGGGGCCTTTCGTTCGTAGCAGGGCACGTCCGTGCCCGTCCTGTTTGTGAACGCCTGTAACGGGCGCGCCGCTTCGCTTCATGCCTAAGGACGAACGGATGATCAGACCCTGGCACGCCTCCCCACTTATTGCCCATCACGGAGCTTTCGGAAACTCTCTCGCGGAGAAATAATGGATGGAAACGATGGGGACCATCCTGTCCGCCTTCGGGCTGGCCGCTGCCGCCGGCCTGAACGCCTATATCCCGTTGCTGGTGGTAGCGCTGCTGGCCCGCCTCACCACCTGGATCCGCCTGGGGCCGCCTTACGAGGCGCTGACCCACCCGGCCATCATCGGCCTGCTTCTCCTTCTGGCCCTCATTGAATTCTTCGCCGATAAAATCCCCGCCGTTGACGCCATTAACGACGGGATCCAAACGTTTGTTCGTCCTGCGGCAGGGGCCATCCTGTTCGGCGCCCAGACCGGCGCGATCCGGGAGATCCATCCCGTCCTGGCGATGGCCTGCGGCCTGCTGATCGCCGGTGGGGTCCATAGCCTGAAAGCCACCCTGCGTCGGGCCGTTCAGATCGGAGCGCCTCCCTTCGCGCCGATCGCCACGCCCTTGCTCAGCGTGCTGGAGGATCTGGCCTCCCTGGGCCTCAGCCTGATCGCGGTTCTGGCCGCGTGGGGGATCCTGGTGCTGGGGGTGGTCTTTGTAATCTGGGTGTGGCGACGGGCTCGAAGGGCGCGCGCCGGATCGGCATAGGGGATAGCGTTCATCTTTGGGCAGAGCCGGGCGCCAGGGGCGCTCAGCTTTAAAAACCCATGGCGAAAGATCCTGGCTTATCTCGGCCTGGAGGCGAAGCGAGGCATCCGTCTCCGGCCTCTGACTTCCGTAGGACTTACGCAGTTCGTTTCCCATGGGGGCAAGGATTTTTCTCCCCCCTCCCCACGGCCCAAAGGGCCGTGGGGAGGGGGGAGAAAGGGGGGTGGGGCCATTCCGTCCCACCTTTAGAGCTTTCAACTGCGTAACTCCTATTCCGAATGACCGGATCCATGGGTCCCGAGCCCGGACGATCTTTCCCGAAATCTGAGGGGAGAGGCCCTTCACCTGAAAACCGATCAGGAACCGAAAGGTTTCCCCGGTAGGGATGAAAATTTTCTCGCCCCTACCGACGGGTCTTGATCCCAGGCCATCCTTCCTGGAGTCCGGGAAGAGATGCCCTTCACCCGAAGGCCGATATGAGCTAAGATCTTTGCCCTCTGGAGGCTTAGATGACCTGGCGACGACGAGGCGGCTTTGAACGGACGGTGGAGATCGACCTGCGGCGGTTTCCATGGGAACGGTGGTTGCGATGGGCACTCCTCCTGTTCGGCCTGTGGGCTGCCCTGCTGTTTCTCCCCGGACGCCTGTTGAGCCTATGGGTGGCCTGGGAATGGTTCCGGGACCTGGGCTATGAGTCCGTCCTCTGGACCCAGTGGCAGGCCCGGGCGCTCCTTTTCCTGGCCGGGTGGGCGATCGCTTCCCTGTTCCTGGGGCTCCATGCGCTCCTTGCGGCGCGGGCCGCCGGTCGTTCCCCCCGGCTGTGGCTGGGCCTCGCTCTCGCAGCCGGGTTCTTCTTCGGCCTCGCCCTCCAGGGGCAATGGGAAACCGTCCTTCTCGCCCTGAACGCCGAATCCTTCGGCGTCGCTGATCCGATCTTCGGCCTGGATGTCAGCTGGTATGTGTTCCAGTGGCCCCTGTGGGTGTTCCTCCAGGAGATCGCCCAGTGGGGGCTGATCCCCCTGGCCGCCCTCTTCCCGCTGCTCCTGCCGGTCCCCCGTGGATGGCGCTGGGCCCATCTCTCGGTTCTGGCAGCTCTTTTCTTCCTGCTGATGGCCGCAGGGTATCGCTTCGATGCTTACCGCCTGCTCTATGTGGAGCGGCCCATCGCCTTTGGGGCCGGCTACGCGGAGATCCACGCCCGGTTGCCGGTGCTGAACCTACTCACGGTTCTGATGGTCTTCCTAACTGTGGCGCTGTTGCTGAACCTGCGGCTCCGGCGGCCGGCTTTGCTGGCTGCCGGCTTTGGGGGATGGCTCGCCCTGGCCTTCCTCGGCCTTGAGGTCTACCCGGGCCTGATCCAGAGCCTGGTGGTGCGGCCGAACGAGCTGGCGCGGGAGAGCCCTTACATCGCCCATAGCATCGCCTTTACCCGACGGGCCTATGGGCTTGACCGTTTCGAAGAACGGACCTTCGCGCCGCGGGAGGCCCCCACGCCGGAGGAGATTCAGGCGAGCGCGGAGATCCTGGATGGGATCCGCCTCTGGGACTATCGCCCACTGCTCCAGACCCTCCAGCAGATCCAGAGCATCCGCCCTTACTATGTGTTTGTGGACGTGGACGTGGATCGCTATCGCATCGACGGCGTCCACCGGCAGGTGATGCTGAGCGTCCGCGAGCTGAACCTTGGGGCGCTCCCCCCGCCAGCCCGCACCTGGGTCAACCGGCATCTGGTCTTCACCCACGGCTACGGCGCCGTTGTCGTCCCCGTCCGTTCCTTTACCCCTGAGGGCCTCCCGGAATTCCTGTTGAAAGACATCCCGCCGACCGGGGCGCTTCCCCTCACCCGGCCTCAGATCTACTTCGGGGAGCAGACCCTGGATTTCGCGCTGGTCAATACAGCGGTCCCGGAGTTCGATTACCCGAGGGGGGAGGAGAACGTCACGACCGTCTATCAGGGTCGGACGGGGATCCGGCTCGGGGGCCTTCTCCGGCGGGCCCTCTTCGCCCTGTATTTCCGCGACCCCAATGTGCTGTTGAGCGGAGCCCTGACCCCGGAGAGCCGCATCCTGTTCTGGCGGGACATCCGAACCCGGTTGCAGTCGCTGGCGCCCTTCCTGCGCTTCGATTCGGATCCCTACGCGGTGATCCTGGACGGACGCATCGTGTGGGTGGCCGATGCTTACACGTGGACCGATCGCTATCCTTACAGCCAGCCGCATGAGGGCCTCAACTACATCCGGAACAGCGTGAAGGCGGTGGTGGACGCCTACGATGGGACGGTGACCTTCTATGTGATGGAGGACGAACCCCTTATCCGGGCGTGGCGGCGGGTGTTTCCGGCGCTGTGGCGGGATTTCACGGAGATGCCGGAGGGGCTTCGGGCTCATCTGCGTTACCCGGAGGGCCTCTTCCGCATCCAGGCGGAGATCCTCCGGACCTATCACGTGCAGGATCCGCGGACCTTTTACAACAAGGAAGATGTGTGGGCGATCCCGCTGGAAGTGTTCGCGGATCAAACGCAGGAGATGGAGCCGTATTATGTGCGGACGCGTCTGGATCCGGATGGGCCAGTGGAGTTCGTTCTGAT
>JAUQQB010000400.1 GCA_030550075.1 Chloroflexota bacterium
AGGCTTTCCTGTCGGGACTTCAACCAGGCGTCCCGGGTCTGGCTGGCGGTGCGGAAAAGGTCCTCGAAAGCCGCCTCATCTCCCATCCCTGCCAGCGCCTCCCGCAAACGCCCCAGCGTTTCCATCAGGCGATCCAGCCAGTAAAGAAGGGATTCCCGATTCGCCGTCGCGGCCAGCCGTCCGCTGGGAGCATCCGGGAGACCCGCCGTAATCCGCGCGAAGCGGCCCCCGATGGCCTGGGGCATATCCCGTCGAGCAGGGGCGGCCGACCACACGGACAGCAGGGCGGCCCCGAGCAGAGAGGGCAATTGCTCCAGAGCGGCCATCCAGCCGTCATGCTCCACCGGGTCGATGAAGAACGGGCGCGCGCCAATTCGATGGGCCAGCCCCGCCGCAGCCTCCACGGCCCAGGAGGGGGCCTGGGCCGGCGGGGTCAGGCAGAACAACGCATCCCGGAACAGATCCGGATTGGGCTCCTCCCCGGCGTCCGGACGGAGGATCGGATGACCGCCGATAAACGGTGTGGAAGAAGGAAGATAAGCCTGCGCCCAGGCCATCACCGGCGCCTTGAGCTCCGCCGTGTCCATCACTAAGGTACCTTCCTTCAGGACCGGAGCGATGGCCCGGAGGGCAGGCTCGATCTCTCCCAGGGGCAGTGACAGCAGAACCAGGTCCGCTTCCTCACAGGCCCCTAAGAGGTTCCAGTTCGTCTGATCCACCGCTTTCCGCCGGAGCGCCTCACGGGTCCGTTCGGGACTTGGGTCGTGCCCCACCAGTCGGGCCTCCGGCAACGCTCGTCGGAGGGCCAGTCCCAATGAGATCCCCAGAGTTCCCAATCCCAGGATTGTGATCTGCATAAAGCTCCTCGCCTCTCTCAGATCCAGCGCGTGCTCAACCCCACCGTGGAATTCATACGCTTTGGGGTTCGAGCAGGCCGCTCGGGGCGGCCCCGCCCATCCCAAAATCCCATCGACGAGAGGATCCAGAATTTGTCCAAAGCCTGGCAAAAAGCCCCTCACCGCAATGGCGCAGCCAGCCTCTTGAGATGTTGGGATGGAGCGGGCTACGTTCGGCGGCCTGCCCAACCCCCAAACCCATAAGGATCGATGGGGATAGCCTGTTCAGTATATCACAGGAAATGGAATGCAGGAAGACATGGCGACGCCGCCAGGCGCACGAGGGGCACGGTATGGGGGAGGCGTCATGGGGTACGGCTCGCACTCCCTGGAAGCTGGAAGCCTCGAGGGAGACGGTCCGGTGGCCCGGAAAACAAAAACCGGGCGGGGGATTCTCCCCCGCCCGGCGAACGGGATCCCGTCGGCTTACCGCTCGATGTCGAACTCCTCAATGTTCCACATCTCGGAGTTCGCCGTCGGGTCCACGATGAAGTTCTTGACCTTCGGCGAGGCCACCGCGATCTTCAGCCGGATGAAGAGCGGCAGCGCCGGGAGGTCCTCGCTGAAGATCCGCTGGGCTTCGGCGTGCCACTTCTTCTTCTCATCGGGATCCAGGGTGCCCAGGGCGCGGTTGCAGGCCTCATCGTAAGCCGGGTTGCTGTAGCCGGTGTTGTTCTGGCCGCCGGGGTTTTCATCCGACGGGATCTGATCGGTCTTGTAGAGCTCGCACGGCGGCTCCACCCCGGTCACCCAGGCATACTCGGCCAGATCGAACTTGCGCCCGAACACCGGCCCATCCGGCCAGTCGGCGAAGAACTCGCGGGCCGGCTTGTAATACAGGTTGACCTCGATCTGGCAGTTCTCCTTGAGTTGCTGCTGGATGATCTGGGTGACCTGCTCCCGCAGCCGGTTGCCCGCCGTGGTGCCGTAGGTCACGCTGAACTTCCGGCCGCCCTTGTCCCGGATCCCATCGCCGTCCGTGTCCTTCCACCCGGCCTCCTCCAGGAGGGCGCGGCCCTTCTCCGGGTTGAACTCGTAGACCGTCACCACATCCTTGGCGTAGAGCGGGTGGATGGACGGCATATAGACCGCCGGCGCCTCGCTGCGGCCGAACAGCACCCGGTCGATGATCGCCTTGCGGTCGATGCAGTACGCGAAGGCCTGGCGCACCCGCTTATCCTGGAACACATCGTTGCCGGCGGCGATCTGGTACCCCGGCGCCGGCTGGATGTTGAAGTCCAGGTGCTCAAAAACGGTGCCCAGGACGAACTGCGGCTTCAGCAGCCCCTCAGCCTCCGCCTGCTTCAGGAACTCCGCCTGGGCGTCGAAGGCCGCATCCTGGGTGCCGATGTCGCAGTCGCCGGAGAGCAGCTGGGCCAGCAGCTGGTTGGTGTCCTGAACGATGCGGAAGATCACCGTGTCGATCCGGGGCAGGCCTTCCCCGGCGCGCCAGTAGTTCGGGTTCTTCACCACGGTGATGTGATCGCCCGCCACCCACTCCTTCATCATGAAGGCGCCATAACCCAGCGGGTTGCGGTTGACATCGGGATCCTCGTTCATCTGGGCCGGCGTCAGGTTGCCATACTTGTGCTTGGGCAGCGGGGTCCAGAAGTTGATGAAATACGTGGCGTCGATCCAGCCGGGGATCCCCACCCACTGAACGGTGCGGGCATCCAGGGCCTTATACTCGGCGGTTCGTTGCACAGTGAACTTGGAGACCTTCGTTTCGGGGGCTTTGGCCACCTCGAAGGAGAAGACCGAGTCCTCCGCCGTCACCGGCTGGCCATCGGACCACTTGACGCCGTCCTTGATCTTGAAGGTGACCTTCATCACCGGGAGCTTGATGGATCCGCCCTCAAAGGTCCGGTCCTCTGTCTTCCCGGTCGCTGGATCCACCAGGACCTTCACCGTGACGCCCTTGGTGAGGGTCACCACCTCGCCGGTGGCATCAGCGATGGGATAGGTCCCCTCCGAGACCTCCACCTCCTCAATCACGGCGTCCCCGTCCTTGATGCTGGGCAGCTTCTCCAGGATGACCGGCTGATAGGCGAAGGTGCGGCTGTCGATGGGACCATCCATGATCGCCTCAAGGACGTGGGACTTCACCAGCATGGCCTCAGAATAGAGATAGAGACTGGGCGGCTCCTGGGCCATGCACACAACGAGGGTCTTGGGGGCCGGAGTCGGCGTGGGAGGGGGAGGAGTCGGTTGGGGAGGCTGCGTGGCGGGGGCCGGTGTGGGCGTGGCAGCGGGCGCGCACGCGCCAGCCAGCAAAGCGAGAATCAACAGGAGCGCTGCGCTCCATCCGAGCTTTTTGGGAACCATCGCTTCTCCTCCTTAAAGAATTTGGGGGAGAACTCCAGTTCCACCGGGCGGGGCCAGCGCCTCCTGATTTCTGAAAGCCCCCACCTCCTCTGGCCTTACTTTTGGGAAATTATAACAGGCCAGCGGAGAGTTGACAAGCCCTCTCAAGCGCGCGCCGTGAATTCGACGAGGCTTTTGCCATGAGTTCTCCGCTGATCCACCGAATCGGAGATAGGGTGGTGTTGATATTGGAAGTGATGTTCTCTT
>JAUQQB010000013.1 GCA_030550075.1 Chloroflexota bacterium
CCAGCTCCGCAAACCGACGATCCGCCTCCGCCCGATAGGCCGCAAACTCCTGCCGATGCGCCGCGAATTCCTCATAATGCCGCCGCTGCGCCTCCGCCAGCTCCGCAAACCGACGATCCGCCTCCGCACGGGCCGCCGCCATCTCCTCCCGCAGCTCCGCAAACCGACGATCCGCCTCCGCCCGATAGGCCACAAACTCCTGCCGATGCGCCGCGAATTCCTCATAATGCCGCCGCTGCGTCTCCACCAGCGCGTCCACCTTAGCCGCCAGGCCTCGCATGATTTCCGGTAAAGCGAGGAGCTCCTCCGTCAGCACCAGCCGCCGCAACTCAGTTCGCCACTCTGGACGGGCTTCCAGAAGCCGAATTAAATCGCGGAATTCTTTAATCGTAAATGCCATACGTATCTCCCTGTTGCCTTTGATGCTCGATATAATTATACTTGGCCTTGATGAAAACTTGGGTTAGTCCCTCCGGAGAGCCATGGCCTTTTAATAATCATACCACAATCAGGTCCAGCGAATGGCCCCACCTTCCACGGGAACGCCCAGACGATTGAAAAGCTCCGTTGGAGGACAGTGATCCGACCGCTACCCGACGAAGCGGGCTGGCTCCATACGGCCAAGGACCAACGGGAGGCTTGATCGCTACGCCGCCCGGCGCAATTCCACCGGCTGCCCCGATTCGGTAAGGAGCAGCGGCATCTTTTGCCCTCGGATGGCCTCGGCGGTGACGATACAGCGGCGGATCTGAGGGTGAGAGGGGATCTCATACATCACATCTAACAGCGTCCGCTCCAGGATCGATCGCAGGGCCCGCGCGCCCGTCCCCAGACGCATCGCTTCCTCAGCAGCAGCCTCGATAGCGTCCGGCGTGAAGATCAGCTCCACATGATCCAAAGCGAACAGCCGCTGGAATTGCTTCACCAAGGCATTACGCGGCCGCGTGAGCACCGCTTTCAATGACTCCTGATCCAGCGGATCCACCGGGATCACCACCGGCAGCCGTCCGACCAGCTCAGGGATCAACCCGAACTTGATGAGATCCTCCGGGGTCACATGCTGTAACAGCTCAGCGTCGGAGAGCGTGGCCCGCCCGCGAACTCTGGCCTCGCCTGGAAACCCGATATGCCCCCGTAATCCCAAGCGCTCGGCAATGATCTTCGAGAGCCCTTCAAAGGCACCGCCGCAGATGAAAAGGATGTTGGTGGTGTCGATCTGAATGAACTCCTGGTGCGGGTGCTTGCGACCACCTTGAGGGGGAACATTGGCCATCGTTCCTTCGATGATCTTGAGCAGGGCTTGCTGCACGCCCTCGCCGGAGACATCGCGGGTGATGGAGGGATTATCCCCGGATTTGCGAGCGATCTTATCGATCTCATCAATATAGACAATCCCCTTCTCCGCCCGGGCCAGATCGTGATCCGCAGCCTGGATCAACCGGAGGAGGATATTCTCCACGTCCTCCCCCACATAACCGGCTTCTGTCAGGGAGGTAGCATCCGCGATCGCGAAAGGGACGTCCAGGAAGCGCGCCATGGTGCGGGCCAGCAGGGTCTTGCCGCATCCGGTGGGGCCGATGAGCAGGATGTTGCTTTTTTCAATTTCAACATCCTCCCACCGCCTCCCGGTGATCCGCTTATAGTGATTGTAAACCGCCACGGAAAGCACCCGCTTGGCCCGATCCTGACCCACCACATACTGGTCCAGATAGGCGTAGATCTCGCGAGGGGAGGGAAGACGATGGGGGGAAGCTGGGGAGGGGCCGGCATCCCTGCCCTCTCCCCGGAGGAGACGATAACTGGATTCGATACAGTCCTCGCAAATGTAAACCCCATCCGGGCCTGCCAGGAGACGGCCGGTTTCGCCCGGATCCCGCCGGCAGAAGGAGCAACGAGGCGCTTCCCTGCGCGCGCGTTGCATCCCTTACTCCTTGCGGCCATCCGGAGTAGTGACGGCCTGGGACGGCGGGGGTGGGACCTCCTTATGCGGTGGCGGCTTCAGCACCTCATCGATGATTCCGTATTGGACGGCCTCTTCTGCGGACATGTAATAATCGCGATCGAAATCGTCCGAGATGCGCTCCACCGGCTGACCGGTGTGGCGGGCCAGCAGCTCGAAGATCAGATTTTGCATCCGCATGAGCTCTTTATACTGGATCTCGACGTCTGGGGCATAGCCATGGGCACCGCCGCCGGCCGGATGCATATGGATCGTGGCGTGCGGCAGGGCGAAGCGACGGCCCTTCGTGCCAGCTGCCAGAAGCACCGTGGCCATGCTGGCAGTCCAGCCCACCGCGATCGTGGAGATCGGGGCGCGCACTTGCTGCATCGTGTCGTAGATCGCTAGGCCCGGATAGATCAACCCGCCGGGCGAATTGATGTAAAGCCGGATCTCTTCCTCCGGGTCCTCCCGATCCAGATAAAGCAGCTGAGCGACCACCAGATTGGCCACCTGATCCGTGATCGGCGTCCCCAGGAAGATGATCCGCTCCTTGAGAAGCAGCGAGTAGATATCGTAAACGCGCTCGCCGCGCCCCGTGTTCTCAATCACCATCGGGATCAACATCTCCGGCAATCCTTCGCGGGCCATCGCCAGCCTCCTTTTGAGTTCATGCAACAGATTTAACACAACCTGCTCACCAATGGCGCGAGTTCTCCTTCATCTCTACCCTGCCCTGAACTTGAACTCACACCATGCGCAACTCCTATCCATTATCCATTTGCATCGGAGGTCTCCGAAGCCGACATTCCTTCCGCCACCGGAGCCTCCGCTTCACCAACGGGCTCTGCTTTCGCCGTTATCGCTAAGTCTCCCCGGGCGATCTCCACCAGGCGCTGGAGCGCCTGATGGGCCAGGAGTCGTGATCGGATGGTCGCAGAGACCTCCGGGCTTAGATGCTTCCAGGCCTCCTCGGATGCCTGGATACGTTGACGCAATGCCTGGGCCTCCCCTTCCACCGCCTCCTCAGGAACGGAGAGCCCTTCCTCCCGGGCGAGCTGGTAGAGGACCAGGCCGCGGCGGATTCGGCGCTCGGCCTGAGGCCGTAGCTCCTCCCGCAGCGTCTCCGGGGTCTGATTCCGCTCTTTCAGATAGCTCTCTACATCCTTGCCCCGCCGTCGGAGGGAGTTCTCCAGATCCTTCACCAGATCGTCGACTTCCTCCTCCAGCATCTGTGGCGGGAACTCCACCTCCGCCTGATCCACCAGCGTCTCCAGAGCCCGCTCGGCGTATTCGGAGTCATATTGACGGCGCTGATGGGCAGCGAGATCTTGACGGATCTTCGCCTTCAGTTCCTCCAGGGTCTCGAAATCGCCCACCGTCTGGGCCAACGCATCATCGAGATCCGGCAGCACATACCGGGAAATCCCGGTCAGGGTGGCTTCCACCTGGAGGAGGCGGGACTCATCCCCCGGCCAGGGCAGCTCGAACGTCCGCGTCTCGTTCAACGCCATGCCTGCGATCCGCTCTTCCAGCCCTGGCAGAGGGGGCTCTTCCTGACCCAGCACAAACGAGAACTCGTCCTCCACAACCGTCTTCCCCTCCGCATCGGTTGCCCGCAGGGCCACCGTAACCATCATCCCCGGCTCCGCAACCCCCTCGGAAAGCGGTTCGATGATCGCATTATCCCGCCGTAACCGCTCGAGAACTTCCATGATCTCTCCCTCGGTCGGCTCCGGCGGTTCATAAGGCAGACGCAGCGACCGGTAATCCCCCAGCCGGACCTCCGGCTTCAGGGGGACGATCACGCGGAACGTCAGGGGTTCCGGATCGACCCGCTCCAATCGGCCGGGTCCATAGGGATCCAGGCCCAGCTGATCGAGGGCTTCCCGATAGACCTCCTGGCTCAGGGCCTCCACCGCCTCCTCAAAGATCACTTCTCGACTGAAGGTCCGGACCACGATCTCATACGGAGCTTTGCCTCGTCGGAAGCCGGGAATGTCATACTGCTCAGCAAAGCGCCGGGCGACCTGGCGCATCGCCTTCTCCACGCGCTCTGGGTCGACCTCAATGATTAACGCCACCTGGCGCTGCGGAAGGGTTTCCGTTGTGATCCGCACCGACAGTTTCCTCCGGGCTTAGAATCGCCGGTCCGCCCTCGCCCTTCCAGAAATATCTCCTTGCGGTGCTGGATTTTCTCAATCCATCGCGGATTCGGATACTTCAGGAGGGTCTTCAGGCCTGTAACCGGTCACGTGGAATTATAACGGGCTCATGAAGGCATCGCAACAAAAGACATCTGCCCGAAACCTATCTGGCTTTACTGCGATCGGGATTCCACCTTGTCGGCGCTTTCCAGCTTGTCCCTCCACCCTACCCTTACAGGGCTTGACGGGGTAGGAGGAGGGATAAGAAAAGTTCAGGTAGCGGGGGGCAGCTTCGCTGCCCTCCGCTACCTGAAAACTCTGAATTGGCACCAGAGCTCTTCCTAACTGCCGCTATAGGAGCCGCGCTGCTCTTCCCTTACGATTACGATATACTTAGAGCTTCCCGCACTGCCTGCAGGATTCCCCCTTCCGTCACCAGACGATAGGCCCGCTCCATCCATGGCGCCATGACCGTATCCGCCCTCAGGAAAGGCACATGGGAACGGAGCGCCCGATAAGCGGCCTCAGTCCCTTTACCCATGCGCAGGAGGCGTTCGGCCTGCTGTCGGCGGAGATCGATCGCCTGGCCGGCAGCGAACAATTCGGCAGCCACCACCCGTTGCGCGTTGCGCAACACCATCTCCGCATGGCGCACGGCTGTGGCCCCCATGCTGACGTGATCTTCTGTCCCCGCCGAAGAGGGAATCGTATCTACGCTGGCGGGATGGGCCAGCACTTTGTTCTCCGAGGCCAGGGCTGCTGCCGTATACTGCACCAGCATGAACCCGGAATGCAGGCCCGGCTCCAGAGCCAGGAAGGGTGGATAGCGCCCCTCGTTCTCCGCCGGATCTAACAGCCGGTTCAGCCGCCGCTCGGAGATGTTGGCCAGTTCCGCCAGCCCAATGGCCAGGTAATCCATCGCCAGGGCGATCAATTCCCCATGGAAATTTCCCCCGGAAATCACCGTCGGTTCTTCTTCATCTCCCTCCCAGAAGATCAGCGGGTTATCGGTCGCGCTGTTCAGCTCGATCTCCAGGGCCCAGCGGGCGTAGGCCACCACATCCCGCACCGCGCCATGCACTTGAGGCATGCAACGCAGGGAATAGGCATCCTGGACCCGTGAGGGGTGACGCGGATCGCTCAGCAACTCGCTTCCTTCCACCAGCCGTCGGAGGAAGGCCGCGCAGTCCATTTGACGGGGATGCGGGCGCACCCGGTGGAGGCGCTCATCGAAAGGCACAGCGGACCCTTCCAGGGCCTCCAGGGTCATCGCACCCACGATATCCGCGGTCTGCACCAGGACTTCCGCATCGTAAGTGATCAGAGCCCCCAGCCCGGCCATAAAGGCCGTCCCGTTGATCAGCGCCAGCCCTTCTTTGGCCTCGAGCCGCAACGGCTGCAACCCTGCCGCCGCCAGCGCCTCGGCCCCCGGCATCCGTCGGCCGTCTACGATCGCTTCCCCTAACCCGATCATCGGCAGCGCCATATGGGCCAGTGGGGCCAGATCCCCGCTGGCCCCCAGGGAGCCCTGAGCGGGGACCACCGGGTGAACCCCCTGGTTCAGCATCTCGATGAGAAGCTGAAGGACTTCCAGACGCACTCCCGAGTAGCCTCGAGCCAGGGTATTCAGCCGGGCCAGCATCATCGCCCGAACCTGTTCTTCCGAAAGCTCCGGGCCAACACCCACCGCATGGCTTTGCAACAGATTGTGCTGAAGAAAAGACGCCTGTTCGGGGGAGATACGAATGTTCCGCAGGTGCCCGAATCCAGTGGTCACGCCATAGATCACCGCTCCTCGTTGAAGCAGCCGCTCCACCGCCTTCCGGCTGCGCCGGACTCGCGCCCAGGCTGCGGGGGCCAGGGCCACCGGGCGCCGCTCCCGAGCTACGATGACCACGTCCTCGAGGGTCAAATGCTCACCATCCAGTTCCAGGACCGACATCGAGGCCTCCTTTGAGCTGGGACGAATGCTTCCGCCTTCCAGTCTGTCGTGCCCCTAGCCCATCCGCAAGCGTTTCCGGGGTCTGCGAAGAGCCGAAGACCGATCGCCAAGCGTGGGTGGACGACGCAGAGCGAAAGGAGGCTTTTCGCTCAATAAAAAAGCATCGAGGGAAGGTCGGCAAGCTCATGCCTGAGGGTCTGATATAATCCACGGCGAAGGGCCATGAAGGATTCGCTTCCGATGGAGAACTCATGGCCAATCGCTGGAAGGATCGATATGAACAGGGGAAGCGGGATCGCGAGCGGGCGCTCCTGGACATCCAGTATGGATACTATGAATGGGCCTGCTTCACCCTCCAGCAAGCGGCGGAGAAGGTGATCAAAGCGCTGGGGCTGGCTCTGGGGCTGACGCTCTGGGGGCATTCCCCGACCGAGATGCTGAAGCGGATCGGGCAGCGCATCCATGTTCCGCCCGAGATTTTAGATCACGCCCGGCTACTGGACCTGTATTACATCCCGCCTCGTTCTCCGAATGGTTTCGCCGCCGGCAAGCCAGCGGATTATTTTACGGAAGCCCAGGCCCGGGGGGCCTTAGATGCGGCGGATCCTATCGTCCGGTTCTGTGAAAGCCATTTTCCTGGATCCGGATGAGTTCCTTCGACGGTTGCGAGAGGTAGCCGCCGAGGCGCTGGAGGCTTTTCCAGAACTCCAGGAAGTGCGGCTCATCGGTTCCCTGGCTGCTGGGACCGCTACCGGCACCAGTGATGTGGATCTGTTGCTCCGGGTGAAGGAGATTGCCGGAAATCCCTTGGAAGCCCTGAAGCCCTATTTTTTCTTCTTCTCGCGTCGCCTGGAGATCAGCCTGGATCTCGTGCTGGTAGGCCCTGAGCTTCCCCCTGGGTTAGAGAAAGCACTGGTGGGGAGCATCGTGCTGGCCAAGCGAGAGGAAGCAAAGGAAGTTCAGGATTAAAGGGGAAGGCTCCCCCTCCAATGCGGGTCCCATGGCCATAAAAGGTGATTGAGCCCCGGTGATCTACTTATGGTGGGGGGGGGCAGCTCGAGTAGTCATTCCACAGCGCTCAGGAATTCCCCAATGACCGCCTCTGGAAGCAGGATCCGGCGCGACCCCACAGCTGGCTCAGCGAGGCTTCCATTCCGGCAATGGGTATCAGCATCCCCCCGCCTCTTCCCATGTCCGCAACCCACGGCGAGAGATCCAGGATCCGGATCGTCTGGCCCTCGCGATCTATCTCAACCACCCGGGACGGTTGGCCTTGTATAACCCCGATGAGCGATTCCCCCACCATCCGATGGGCCAGGGAGCCAGATCTTCCAGTCCCCTCACCCCCTTCGGATCGGGCGGCAGGGGGAGCCATCCCACCTGTTCCCTTCCCGGCTCCCCTCGCCACACCAGCACCCCCTTCCCTTCGGGATGCCAGCCGGTCGGCAGCGCCCCTTCCAACCCGGGAACCGCCACGTCCTCTGTGTGAAAGCCCGTTGACACTGGCCGGCCTGGGGGACCTTCCTTCGGGAAATGGTGCCAGCGGGCTGGAATTCCCTGATCGCATCGCTGAAAATCCTTCAGTGCCTGCTTGAACCGGCTAAGGTCTTTTCCTCTGGCACCTATGGATGGCCCCTCAATCCGGGCTTGTGGAGATCAAAGGGCCTCAATAGGCGTGCATTCACAAACCATACGCTGATCTTGACCTCAGTGGTATAATCAGGAGGTAAGAATCCCGATGGCGTCGGTGGACTGAACAGGGGAGGCTCCGATGATCGAAGTGGTGATTGATAGCATTCGCGCCAGCCTGATGTCCCAGCACCGGGTGATCATCCTTCGGGAGCGGGAGAGCGACCGCTACCTTCCCATCTGGATCGGGCCGTATGAGGCGGAGGCCATCAATATCGAGCTGCAACAAATCGAAGTCGCTCGACCCCTGACCCACGACCTGCTGAAGAATGTAATCACAGAGATGGGGGGGACCATCCTCTATGTAGTGGTCAATGACCTCCGCAACGACACCTTCTACGCCCGCATCGTGATCCAGATGGACTCCCGGCATCTGGAGATCGACTCCCGACCCAGCGACGCCATCGCCCTCGCGGTCCGGGCCAGGGTTCCGATCTACGTGGATGAGGATGTGATGGAGCGGGCAGGAGTGAACCCGCGCGAGGAGGAAATCGAGAGCGAGAGCCTTGAGAGCCCCGAGGCGAAGCTCGAGGAATCCCCCTTCCGCGATCTGATCGAATCCCTCGACCTGGATGATCTGGGAGAGGCTGGAGAGGAATAAAGGATCCGACCGCCGGATCCTGGCGGTGAGCCTCCTGGGTTCCACGGGATGATCTCTCCGGGGCGACGCGCGATGGGGGAAAGCCGTGAGACCCCTTTCCTGGAGATCCCTGGGATCCTGGGGAGGAAGATGCGCATGGGGGAGCCTTTGCGGCCTCATTCGGCCTCCGAACTTCCGGACCTTCAATCCCGAAGGGAACGCAGGAGGAACTCCTCCCCCTCTTTCCAGGGGCTCCAGGGATAGTGCGGAGGAGGGGAAACCGATTCCAGGTCAGATCAAAGGATATCCCGCGGATGCTCAATTGGAAACCACCGGTGCCTATCCCCTCCACCGCGCTCCTTTGTGCCTGCTCCTTTAATGCTTGGTCGTCCGTCCTTTGGGGTTTTCGGGGATTGGGATAGGGGCCGAAGATCTCCATCCTAATCTCCGAAAGATTTTCTCCCCTTCCACAACCCGGAAAGCCGTGAAAAGGGGGAAAGGTGATCCGCCACGGAAGAAATCCCAGAGGGAGGCATCGCGGATGCCGGACCTCGAGCGAGTAGAACAGGTCCCACTGGCCCCTCATAACCTGGAGGCGGAAGAGGCCATCCTGGGTGCTGTCCTCCTGGATCCGGAATTGATGCATACGCTGGCCACCATGCTGCGATCGGAGGATTTCTTCCTGGAGAAGCACCGATGGATCTGGGAAGCCTACTTAGCGCTCCATGATCGCCGGGAGGCCATTGACCCGATCACGGTGGCCGATGAACTGGAACGTCAGGGGCGTCTCCAGGAAGTTGGCGGACGGGGCTTCCTGATCGGCCTGGCCGCCCGTGTTCCCACCACTGTGCATGCGATGGATTACGCCCGCCTAGTGGAGCGGGATTCCATTCGCCGACGTCTCCTGGAGGCCGCCACTCAGATCGCTCGGATGGCCTATGAGGATGCCCACAGCGATGTGGATGAGCTCTTGGATCGGGCAGAAGCCGCTCTCTTCACGGTGGCCCAGCGCCGACTGATCCGCGATGTCCAATCCATCCGGGATCTTCTGCGAACTTATTACGAGCACATCGAGTATCTTTACGAACATCGCGGGGAGCCCCTGGGAATCCCTACCGGGTTCCGGGATCTGGATCGGTTGCTGGGGGGCCTGCAGCGCTCGGATCTGGTGATTGTGGCCGCCCGACCCGGGGTGGGGAAAACTTCCCTCTTGCTCTCCTTCGCCCTGAACGCCGCCAAACGCTATCGCCAGCGGGTCGCCATCTTCTCCCTGGAGATGTCTGCCGAACAGGTTGTCCATCGTCTGGTGGCTCAGGAAACCGGGATTGAGGGCCAGCGCCTGCGTCTGGGGGAGTTGCGGGAGGACGAATGGCCGCGCTTTGTCCATGCGGTGAGCACCCTCTCGGAGCTGCCCATCTGGATCGATGACACGCCGGCCATCTCGGCCATGCAGCTGCGGGCGAAGGCGCGCCGGGTTTACGCGGAGCACGGGCTGGACATGCTGATCGTGGACTACCTGCAGCTGATGACCGCCGACATCCGGGCGGAGAACCGGGTGCAGGAGATCTCTTATATCTCCCGGGCGCTGAAGAGCCTGGCCCGGGAGCTCAACATCCCGGTGGTGGCGGCCTCCCAGCTCTCCCGCGCCGTCGAGCAACGCCACGACAAACGTCCGATCCTGGCGGATCTTCGCGAGAGCGGCAGCATCGAGCAGGACTCCGACGTGGTGATCTTCATTTACCGGGACGAGATCTATAATCCGGACACGGACCGAAAGAACATCGCGGAGATCATTGTGGCCAAACATCGGAACGGTCCACTTGGGAACGTTGAGCTGTATTTCCGGCCTTCCCAGGCCCAGTTCATCGACCTGCACAAGCAGGAGATCCGGCTGTGAAGACCCAGGGGGAAAAGAAGACATTCTCTGGCTTCCCCTCCGGCAAAACCCGCGCGGTGCCGATCCCGGAAGCTTTCTTCACGGAGCTTCTTCCGCAGATCGATCATCCCGGAGAGCTGCGGGTCACGCTGGCCTGTTTTTACCACCTGGCCCGCCGGAGCGGGCCCGTGCGCTACGTCCGGCGATCGGAACTGGAGGTCGATCCCACCCTCACCGCCGCGCTCTCCCCTGCGGAAATCCGGGAGGGCCTGAACCGGGCGGTGGCGCGAGGAACGCTCCTGCATGTCCGTTTGGAGGAGAATGGGCGGACGGATGATCTGTATTTTCTCAACACGGCTCGGGGCCGCATGGCCTATGAAGCCATCCGCCGGGGTGCCCGCCCCGCCAGCCTGGACCTGGGAGAGTCGGCTGTGCTGAGCGCGGATCGCCCAAATCTCTTCGCGCTCTACGAGCAAAATATCGGGCTGCTGACCCCATTGATCGCTCAGGAGCTGGAGGAAGCCGCGAAGACCTATCCAGCGGAATGGATCGAGGAGGCCATCCGGATCGCCGTCTCCCGGAATGTCCGCCGCTGGTCGTATATCCGTCGGATCCTGGAACGATGGGCCGCGGAAGGCCGGGATACCGGAGGGATGGATGAAGCGCATCGGCGACGTGTTGTCGAATCGTGGAAAAAGCTCCAGCGTTAAGGAAAACCCACAGGAACCGCGGGGGGAAGAAGCGGCGCGCCACGAACCGCCTCCTGTTTCAGAGGCCTCATACCCTCCGTCGCCGGCCCCCGGATCGACCGACGTGGCAGCAGGTGGTATTCCCCAGTCTGGAGAAGAACCGGGAGCCTGTCCCTACTGTGGGGGGCTGGGGTATGTCTCCTATGATGTGCCCCCCGGTCATCCCTTGTTCGGTCGGGCGGTGCCCTGTGTGTGCCAGGCTGAACGGCAGGCAGCCGAGCTCCGTCAGCGGATTCGCTCCGCCAGCCCCCTGCGGGTGCTCCAGGACAAGCGCTTCGAGACCTTCCTGCCCGATGGCCTGGGGCTGCCTCCGGATCAGGCGCGCAGCGTGCGACGGGCCTGGGAGCGCGCGCGCGCTTTCGCAGAGCGCCCGGAGGGATGGCTGGTGCTGCGCGGAGGCACCGGATGCGGCAAAACCCACTTGGCCGCGGCCATCGCCCATCGTCTCCTGGAACGAGGGGTGCCGGCTCTCTTCATTAATGTGCCGGATCTCCTCGATGAGCTGCGGGCGACCTTCCATCCGGAAGCGGAAAGTTCCTATGAGGAGCGGTTCTGGGAGCTACGCGAAGCCCCCGTGCTGATCCTGGATGACCTGGGCGCTCAGCAGAGCACGCCCTGGGCCCAGGAGAAACTGTTCCAGCTGCTGGACTGGCGTTACAACGCTCGCCTCCCGACGGTGATCACGACAAACCTTTCCCTGGAATCTTTCGAGCCTCGCCTGCGCTCCCGGCTTCAGGATCCGCGCCTGGTGGAAATCGTCGTCATCCTGGCTCCCGATTTCCGACGGGGCGGGCCTTCCGCGGGGCCGGACCTGAACCTCCTTCCCCTGCTCCGGGAGATGACCTTTGAAACCTTCCGGGATCGGCCGGAGCTCTCCCCCCGCGAGCGGGATAACCTGCGGGAAGCGATCCGGATCGCGCGGGCCTACGCCGAAGATCCACACGGCTGGCTCGTCCTGGCCGGACCCTATGGTTCCGGCAAGACCCATCTGGCCGCCGCCATCGCCAACGTCGTCGCCTCCCGGGGGATCCCGGCCCTCTTCGTGGGGGTGCCGGATCTCCTCGACTGGCTGCGGGCGGCTTTCCATCCGAAGAGCGATCAGCCCTACGATCAGCGCTTCGATGAGGTGAAGCTGGCGCCGTTCCTGGTGCTGGATGACCTGGGGACGGAGAGCGCCACCCCCTGGGCGCGGGAGAAACTGTATCAGTTGCTGAACTATCGCTATCTGGCCAGCGCGCCCACTGTAATCACCACGGCGACCCCGCTGGAACAGTTAGACGCGCGGATCGCCGCCCGTCTGAGCGATGAGACCCGAGTGACCGTGATCACCCTGGATCTTCCCCCCTACCGCACCCCCCTTCGACGCCGCGAGCCCCGTCGCACCGCTTCGTAGGACAGCTGCGAGCAGTTGTCCTACCTCCCGTGCTTGCATTCGAACGATTGCGTTAAAATACAAGGGCGTGATCTTCGCCGATGGCTTCGATCCAGAATTCTAAAAGGAGGTTAGATATAAATGGCGCTCGCACGTCCGAGAACGCGCCCTTCCTCAGGCGGATCCCTCCCGTGGAAATGGATCATTGGACTGGGAGTCATTGCGCTCCTGGCACTGGTCGGAGCGGGACTGTGGATGGCCCGTTCCGCGCAGGCCGCATGTGAGACGGTCACCATCCAGCAACCCTTCCAGAGCCCTACCTTCCAGCTCGCCCCGGCGGATCCCGCCCAGAGCGTGCGCGTGGCCGTCTGGCCGCTGGCGGAACCCGACGCCGCGCTTCAAGAAGCTTTGAACCGCCTGCCGCCAACCCTGAAACCGGTCGGGCCTTACTATCTACTGCGCTTCTGCGGCGAGGTCCGCACGCCGCTGCGTCTGACGGTATATATCCCGGACGGGCTGGAGCCCTGGACGATCGCCGATTTGTGGGGCTGGACCGGACAGGGATGGGCATGGATCGGGGGGGAGCTGGAAGAATCGCTGGGCCTTCTAAGCGGCGAAATCCGCGTGGCCCCCCGCTACGTCATCGTCGCAGCCGCCCAGGTTCCCGTTCCCGCCTTTGGAGCGATTCAGGAAGCCGGGATCGCGCCGGATGCCCGGGCGCTGGAGGTAGTGAGCGAGGTCAGTGTGGCTGGATTAACCCTGGGTCTGGGCGGCCGCCTGATGGGGGATATGAACGCGCTGCCGCCGCCGGACCCCCAGGGGCGATTCGTCACCTGGCTGCTGGTGCGGAACTATCTACCGGGCGGGGCGCCCAACACGGCCGCCCTGGCCGCCCTCCTGGCAAATCCGGCCGTTTATCAGGCCCATGTCCAGGAGATCATGAATATCCTCCAGGCCCGCAACTACAACGGCGTCCTGGTGGATTACCGGGGTCTCACCTCGGATCAGCAGCGCGCCTTCCTGGACTTCCTCAGCCAGCTCGGCCAGGCTCTCCATGAACAGGGAAAGGTGCTGGCCGTGGCCGCCCCCCTTCCATTGCCCGGGGAACGGGGACGTTTCCTCACCAGCGGCTATGATTGGAAACAACTGGGCCGCCTGGCGGATGTCCTCTACGTGGAAGCCCCCGATGGTCCCACCGCCTATGTCCCGGGTGGACTGGTCGAGCAAAGCCTGCGGTGGCTGATCGGCCAGGTGAACCGATATCAGCTGCAGCTCGTAGGGCCGGGCCTGGCGGTGGATCTCGGTCCCTCCGGTGCGCAGTTGATTTCTTTTGACGAAGCGCTCGCCTATCTGGGCCGTCTGGAGCCTTCGGGGCCGCTGACCCTCACCGGGGGGGTGACCCTTACGCTGACTCCTTCTACTACCGCTCAGGACCTTCAGTTCCTGGCCGAAGCGGGCGTCTATCGCTATCAATATACCGACGAAGCCGGACAGCTTCACACGGTCTGGATGCCCACAACGGGCCTTCTCGATCGCCAGCTCTTTCTGATCCAGACGTATCGATTGCGGGGGCTGACCCTGCGGGGACTGCTGAGTGGAGACACAGCACCGGGCACCGTAGAGGCCCTGCAGGCCTATCGCCAGAGCGGCCAGGCCCCTGGCCTATCCGCGATGGAATGGGTCTGGCGGATCACCGGGCCAGATGGTCAGGTGGTGGCGGAGATCACCCGACCGCTGATCGATGGACGCGCGGAATGGACTCCGCCCGGGGAGGCAAGCGGTCCTTTTCATATCGCGCTGATCCTGCGTGTGGGGCCCAGCGAGAAGACGCAGGGAGAGACCACCGGCGTGGTGGCGACCGGAACTCCTGTGCCCACCCCTACCCTGACCCGCACCCCAGGGCCTACCCGCACCCCGGGGCCTACCCGGACGCCAGGGCCCAGCCCCACGCCGGGCCCCTCCCCGACGCCCCGCCCGACGAACACGCCGCGCCCTCGCCCCATCGGGGGCGGATTTGAACTGGGCGGCCATGTGGATAGCTTCTCCCGACCCGATCTGATGCGCTACGCCGGCATGACCTGGGTCAAGCGTCAGGTCCGCTGGTCCCCTGGCCAGGATCCGAGCAGCGTCGCGGGATTGATCCATCAGGCCCACGCCAATGGTTTTAAGATCCTCCTGGGCATTGTGGGCTTCCCGGAGCAGATGGGAACTCCCAATCCGGGTTACTTTGACACCTTCGCCCAGTTCCTGGGCGGGGTGGCCGCTCTGGGAGCGGATGGGATCGAGGTCTGGAATGAGCAGAACATCGACCGAGAGTGGCCAACCGGCCATATCGATCCCGCCAGCTACACGGATATGCTGCGGCGAGCTTACAGCGCCATTAAGAGCCGCAACCCGGGGACCATGGTGATCAGCGGGGCGCCTGCCCCGACCGGCGCGGAAGGCGCGTTCGGTTCCCATCGGGTTTGGAACGATGATCGTTATGTGGCGGGGATGGCCGCCGCGGGTGCGGCGAATTACGCCGACTGCATCGGCATCCACTACAACGAGGGGATCGTCCCACCCGACTGGACGAGCGGCGATCCGCGGGACAATTACTACACCCGCTACTTCTGGGGGATGGTGAACACGTATTGGAACGCCTTCGGCGGTGCCCGGAAGCTGTGCTTCACCGAGCTGGGCTATCTGTCGGATGATGGGTATCCGCCCCTGGAGGCCGTGGCGCCTTCCTTCGCCTGGGCCAAGGATGTGACGGTCCAGCAGCAGGCGGAATGGCTGGCCCGGGCCGCGCAGCTCTCCGCTCAGAGCGGGAAGGTGCGTCTGATGATCATCTGGAACGTGGACTTCCGGAATTATGGGGCGGACCCGATGGCCGGTTATGCCATCATCCGGCCCGATAATTCCTGCCCCGCATGTGAGACGCTGCATCAGGTGATGGGCAGTCGTTAAGCCCTGCGAGATCGGCAGGAGAAGTTCTGCGCATGCGGTGCGGGGTGCCCTGAGCACCCCGCACCGCATGAAATCCACGGAGGAGGAGAATCCCCTGTTGAACCGACGAGTCCGCGATTGGATCCTGCGACTGGCCATCATACTGGTCGCTCTGGAGATGGGTATCCTGGGCTTTGCCTTCTGGCGCTCCTCCGCGCCCCGGCTGGAGATCTCCCCCACCCCCTCTGCTCCCTTTCCCATCCCTCCCACGCCATCGCCGACTCCACGCTCCAACTCTGAACCTCTCCTCATGGGAGTTCAGGTACACGGATATGTGGGAGATCCACGGGATACCCTTCGCGTGGTCCGCCAGGTGGGATTTCCATGGGTCAAGCAGCAGGTCCTCTGGTCCATGCATGAGCCGGAGCCCGGACGCTATAATTGGGGCATCCTGGAGGGCTTTCTGATCGTTTCCGAATTAGAGAATGTGAAAGTTGTGCTCAGTGTGGTGACTGCACCGGAATGGAGCCGACGGGAAGGAGGAATCCATGGGCCGCCGGATCGTCCAGAGGACCTTGCGCGTTTCCTCCAGGCGTTGATCCGCCGACATCGTGGGCGGATCCATGCGATCGAGGTGTGGAATGAACAGAACCTGAAGCGGGAATGGCAAACCTCCCGGGGCTTACGTCCGGAGGATTACGTGGAGTTGCTTCGGGTTGCCTATACCACGATCAAGGCAGAGGATCCCGAGATCATGGTGATCAGCGGGGCGCTTTCCCCCACCGGGATCGACGATGGGATGAACGCTGTGGATGATTTCCGTTATCTGCAAGGTATGGTTCAGGCCGGTTTTCTGAACTACGCGGATTGTGTGGGAGTCCACCACAATGGTTACAACATTGGCCCGGATGTCCTGGCCGAGGAGGCTCCCTCATTGCCGGAAGCCCGGACCGCGCGCTTTCGCGGCCCTTTTGATAACCCTCATCACAGCTGGAGCTTCAAGTCCACGCTCTGGGGCTACCGGGAAATCATCGGGGGCGCAAAGCCGCTATGCGTAACGGAGTTCGGATGGGCATCCGCTGAGGAATATGGAAAGGCACGACCAGGATTTGAATTCGCCCTGGACAATTCCCTGGAGGAACAGGCCCGTTGGATCGTTGAAGGCTTTGAGCGAATGCGCACCTGGGGATTCGTCCGAATGGCGATCCTATGGAATCTGGATTTCGGACCAAAAGGGTTCGGTCCGGAGCGGGACGATAACGTGCTCTATAGCATCCTGGACACTCGAGGGGTTCCACGCCCTGCCTTCAGTGCGCTGCAAGCCTACCTCGCTGGGCTACGCACGGGAGATCATTGATCCTGAACGAAGGTTTCGCCGATAGGGCAAAACATTTGCGGAAGAATCTTCCCTTCTATCCAGAGTCTTTTAGGCTGGGACGGGCGCCGGAAGCGCCTGTCCCAGCCCAAAAATCAATAGGAGTTACGCAGTTCGGGGCTCGCGAGAAGAGGTAGAATGGCCCCACCCCCCTTTATCCCCCCTCCCCACGGCCTAAAAGGCCGTG
>JAUQQB010000401.1 GCA_030550075.1 Chloroflexota bacterium
GTTTTGCGGCGGCGCTCTTTGGCCGCCGCAAAACCCTATCTTCCCCTAAACGGGAGCGTTCTGTGATCCAGATCCGACGATGGTTGATGAGGATCCTGCTGACTGGTTTGCTGGGGAGCGGGTTGGGCGTTGGAGCGCTCGCGCTCTGGATCGGCCCGCTCCCGGATCCCGCGGATCTGAGACGGCAGGCCCCTCTCTCCAGCGTCCGGATCCTGGATCGCCACGGCCGGTTGCTCTACGAAATCGCCCACCCCCACCAGGGACGTCACACCTGGCTTCCCCTTCATCAGATCCCCCGCTCCTGCATCGCTGCCGCGCTGGCCACCGAGGACGCTCGTTTCTATGAGCATCCCGGCGTGGATCCGATTGCCATCCTGCGGGCGCTATGGACCAACCTGAGGGGAGAACGGGCCATATCCGGAGCCAGCACCATCCCCCAGCAGATCGCCCGATCGCTGCTCCTGAGCCCGGACGAACGAACCGCGCGCACCCTCCGCCGGAAGGCACGGGAGGCGATCCTGGCGCTGATGCTCAGCCAGCGCTATGGGAAAGACGAGCTTCTGGAGCTTTACCTGAACACGGTCTTTTATGGTCACTTCGCTTATGGGCTGGAAGCTGCCGCCCTGACGTATTTCAGCAAGCATGCCATGGAGCTGGATCCGGCGGAATGCGCCCTCCTGGCCGGCCTCCCGCAATCGCCGGGCCGCTATGATCCCCTCACGAACCCTCAGGCCGCTGAGGAACGCCGCCAGCAGGTGCTCCGCCTGATGGTCCGGCATGGGTTTCTTTCCCCTCAAGAAGCCGAAATGGCCGCCGCCGAACAATTGCGCTTCGCCAGCGCCCCCTTTCCCATTCACGCCCCCCATTTCGTGATGGCCGTCCGTGAGACCCTGGTGGCGGAGTTTGGGGAAGAAGAGATGTTCGAGGAAGGCCTGGTGGTCACCACCACTTTGGATCTGGCCTGGAACGAGGCCATCACGGAGATCCTGCGCGCACATCTCGAGGAAATCAACCGCCCGCGGGCGGACCGCCCGGGCGCCGGCGTGCGCAACGGCGCGGTGGTGGTGATCCACCCCCGCACCGGAGAGGTGCTGGCGTGGGTGGGAAGCCCCGATTATTTCAACGCCGCCATCCAGGGCGCGGTGGATGGGGCCCGTATCCCTCGCCAGCCCGGCTCCGCCCTCAAGCCGTTCACCTACGCCCTCGCCTTCGATCCCCGCAGCGGCCCGCTCCTCACCCCCGCCTCGCTTCTCTGGGATCTTCCCCAGACCTTCATCACGGCGGAGGGGGAAAGCTACCAGCCCGTGAATTATGATCGACGCTACCACGGGCCGGTTTCGGCCCGTGTGGCGCTGGCCTCCTCGCTGAACGTGCCAGCGGTCGCAACGCTAGAGCGGGTGGGGGTCCCCCAGCTGGTGGAGCTGCTGGATCAGCTGGGCGTCCGACTTCCGGGACCTCCGACCCGATATGGGCTGGCCCTGACCCTGGGCGGCGGCGAGGTGCGGCTGGTGGATCTCACGGCCGCCTACGCCACCCTGGCCAACGGGGGCCGCCGCATCACCCCTCTCCTGATTCGAGAAGTCCGGGATCGCCGCGGGCAGCTCCGGTATGCGGCATCGCCGGAGCCCGGCCCTCAGGTCCTGGACCCGCGGGTGGTTTTCCTCCTCACGGATATCCTTAAAGACCCCGACGCCCGCGCCCTGGGGTTCGGATCCTGGAGCCTCCTGAACCTCTCCCGGCCGGCGGCCGTGAAGACAGGGACCAGCAGCGACTGGCGGGACAACTGGACCGTCGGGTACACGCCGGATTGGGTGGTGGGGGTATGGATCGGGAACGTGGATCAGACGCCCATGCGGGAGGTCTGGGGGGTGACAGGCGCAGCGCCCATCTGGCACGCAGTGATGGAACTCCTCCATCGGGGCCAGCCGGCGCGGGATTTCCCGATCCCGGAAGGGGTGCATCGGGTGACCGTCTGCGCGTTATCCGGGAAACAACCGACCCCCGACTGCCTGCAGACCCGGGAGGAATGGTTCATCGAGGGCACAGAGCCGCAGACGCCCGATGACCTGTATCGGCGTCTGCGGATCGACCGGCGGACCGGGGGATTAGCGGGTCCGGAGACGCCGCCGGAGGAGGTAGAGGAGCGGGTGTTCATCATGTGGCCCCCATCGGCGTGGAAGTGGGCGCAGGAGAACGGCTTCCCCATGCCTCCCCTGAAAGCCTACGAAGGCGCGATAGGCACAGGCGTCCTGCGATGGGTTTCCCCCAATACCGGGGTGATCTACCGACGCGTCCCCCACTTCGCTCCAGAGGCCCAGCGACTTCTGGTGGAACTCCACTGGATCGGTCCAGGGCTCCCCCGGCGGGTGCAGGTGGAGATCGATGGGGAGCTCTGGATGGAGTGGACCCAACCGCCCTATCGGGCGTGGTGGCTGCTGCGGCCGGGAACCCATCGGTTTGCCGCGTCCGCCCAAACCGCGGATGGATCCATGGTCGAGGCGCCGTCGCTTCCCATCGAGGTCCGTTGAGGAAGGCCCCCCCCCGCGGGTTCCCGCGTCTGGAGGGCTTTGCCGGGAGGCTCGTTTCCCGGAATTATGGAAGCGCTCCTCGTTCCTCCATTCGCTGAAGAGCCTGCTGCAACCGATGCTCGCGCAGACTCAACGTCAGCTCCCCCCGTGTTCGCTCCAGCGTCCCCCGCACCACATCCGTCGCCCGACGCAGATTCCCGGTGATGGCATCCGGATAATCCATGGTGATCAGGACCTCATAAATTTCATCCATCGCCTGCAACAACCGCTCCGCCTCCTCGAAACGATCCGTCCGGATCAGGTCCAGGATCCGGCGGCGGAGCTCGGTGGCTGCTTCCGCCAGGCCATTGAGGTAGGCCGCTTCCGGGACGTTCAATTCACGTGGCCCGGGCAACGGGCGACCGGTCACGATCGCGTAAACGATGGAAGCCTCCACCCACTCCTTCAGGGCATCCTGGGTGTATCCTGCGTAAAGCAGCTCGGGGAAGGGAGATAGATCCGTTTGCAGGACGAAGGCAGCTTTCTGCGCTTCCTCCAGGAGCCGCCTTCCCTCTTCGTAGTCCTCTCGATGGACGGCGCGGATCGATAAGGCGCACAGGCGGGTCAGCTCCCGACAGCGCATCAGGGCCGTATCCCGCGCGGTGTTTTTCGCGTCCAGAGCCGAGCGGATTTCCCGAGCGATGGTTTCCAGTTCCTCCCAGGGCATCCCCGTTTCTCCTATTGGCCACATTCAGTTCGAGGCTCCCGCGAAGAGATGGAGAGGCCCCACCCCCCTTCATCCCCCTCCCCACGGCCCCCTGGGTCGTGGGGAGGGGGGATGCAAAATATTTTTCCGGGAGAAAACCCGCGGTGAAATGCCCATATTGCTTCGTCCAGATTTGTTTTGAGGATATAAGAGGGTGTGGGCC
>JAUQQB010000402.1 GCA_030550075.1 Chloroflexota bacterium
GTGGAGGACAAGATGGGCCTTCGCCTCCACGGCCAGCCGGTGGTCCGCATCCGCCACGCACCTTACCCGAAGGGAGGGCCCCGCCCGACCCCGCCGGCGGCTTCGTAACCCGTGTTTTGTCGGGGGTGATCTGGACCAAGCCCTTCAAGTCGCGAGGAGGATCTCAAGGACATAAGGGGAACGTGCGAATGACCCGGATCCGTCTGACCCTGGAGCGAATGGCTCACGGAGGAGAGGCCATCGGCCGTCATGAGGGCAAGGTGATCTTCGTCCCCTTCGGCATCCCCGGGGAGATCGTGGACATTGAGGTGGTGGAGGACCGGGGCTCTTACGCCCGGGGGCGGATCCTGGAGATCATCGCTCCCTCCCCGGCACGAAGGGAGCCGCCCTGCCCCCATTTCGGGAAATGCGGCGGCTGTCATCTCCAGCATATGAGCTACGAAGCCCAGCTCCAATTCAAAGCTGAGATCGTCCGGGACCAGCTGCGACGGATCGGGAAGATCGAGGATCCGCCGGTCCGCCCCACGATTCCCAGCCCCGATCCGCTGGGCTATCGCAATCAGGTCCAGTTTTCTGTAACCCCCGATGGCCGCCTGGGCTTCCAGGCCATACGCTCCCATCGGGTGGTCCCCATCACCCGCTGCTGGATCGCCCATCCAATGCTCCAGGAGTTATATGAAGCACTGGACATTGAGGGGCTGGACCTGCGGCGGCTCACGCTACGCTGCGGCGTTCGCACCGGAGATCGAATGGTTATTTTCGAAACAGAAGGAGACGAACTGCCCATCCTGGAGACGGATCTACGGGTCTCCCTGGTCCTTCTCACGGAGGATGAGAAGGCCATCCCGTTGATCGGGCTGGATTATCTCACCGAGGAGGTAGGCGGTTTCCTCTTCCGCATCTCGGCCCCCAGCTTCTTTCAGACCCACACGGCCGTGGCCGAACACATCGTCCATCGTGTGGTGGAGTGGGCCGATTTACACGGGACAGAGGCGGTCCTGGACGCTTACTGCGGGGTGGGGTTGTTCACCGCCCACCTGGCGCCTTTCGCCCGGCGTGTGGTCGGCATCGAGGCGCATCCGGCCGCTGTGGCCGACGCCCGGCACAACCTGGCCCGCTTCCCCCATGTGGAGATCCTGGCCGGGACCGTTGAGGCCATCGCGCCGACCCTGAAGGAGCTTTTCGAGGTCGTAGTGGTGGATCCGCCGCGAACCGGGTGCTCCCAGGAGGCCCTGGAGGCCCTCCTGCGGCTGGCTCCCCGGCGCTGGATCTATGTTTCCTGCGATCCAGCCACGCTGGCCCGCGACGCCCGTCGGATCCTCGATGCGGGTTATCAATTGCGGGAAGTCCAGCCTTTTGATATGTTTCCGCAAACGTATCATACTGAGACAGTTTCATTATTTGAAAAAGCGTAGCAACTTCGCCCTGCTGCCCAGAGGGTTACCCGCATGGACATCAAATGAACGCCTCTGCCAATGGATACGTGACGCACAATTCATTGTAGGGCAGGCACGAGGCCTGCCCTGGGGTGGTTCGCTATGGGAGTTCCTCGTAAGGTGATTGCGGAGACGCTCCTACCCTCCGGCCATCGCGTGGTGCTGGTGCACGGGGACCTCACGGAGGAAGAGGCAGACGCCCTGGTGAACGCTGCGAACGCCTATTTACAGCATGGGGGCGGCGTCGCCGGCGCGCTCCTGCGAAAAGGTGGCCCTCAGATCCAGGCGGAAAGCGATGAGTGGGTGCGTCACCATGGGCCGGTCCCGGTGGGTGGGGTAGCGATCACGGGCGCCGGACGCCTGAAAGCCCGCGTGATCCTGCACGCGGTCGGGCCGGTATGGGCAGGCGGGACCCAGGGGGAAGATCACCTGCTGGCGGAGGCGATCCGAAACGTCCTGAAGACCGCGCGGGAGCAGGGATACGAGCGGATCGCGATGCCGGCGATCAGCACCGGTATTTTCGGCTTTCCGAAGGAACGGGCGGCTCCGATCTTCTGGGAGACCATCGCGGCCTTCGCCGCCGCTCATCCCGGAGAGCCGCCCCGGGAGATCCGCGTGGTGATCCTCGATGAAGCCACCCTGGGCCCCTTCCTCGCTGCTTTCCAGGAACGATTCGGGGCGACCCCGAACTTACGTCGTTAGCCCCTGCGATTTGTTGTGGAAGTTTCGGGGCGGAGGCGAGTCGTCTTCGGTAACCCATCTCCCAACATCAAATTTATCTCCCTTCCCACGGCCCTTTGGACCGTGGGAAGGGAGATAAAGATATTTTGGGAGGCGGGCCGGGTGCCTTCAGTTCCCAGCCCCGCTTGAAAACCCCTGGGGGAAAGCCTACCGTTCCTCACCCGCTCAGCAGGTGGACCAGGAGGGCCTTCTGAGCATGGAGACGGTTCTCCGCCTGATCGAAGATCACAGAATGGGGGCCATCCGCCACCTCATCGGTGATCTCCTCGCCCCGATGGGCGGGCAAACAATGCATCACGATGACGTCCGGCTTCGCCTGCCCCACCAGCGCGGCGTTGACCTGATATGGCGGGAAGATCCGCCGCCGGATCTCCGCCTCGGCCTCCTGCCCCATGCTCGCCCATACGTCTGTGTAGATCACATCAGCGTCCCGCACCGCCTCAATCGGATCTTGCGTAAACAACAAGCGGCTACCACTGCGGGCGGCGAAGGCTTTTCCACGCTCGATGACCGGCTCTTTCAGCATGTAACCTGGCGGCGTCGCGATCGCGAAATCTACTCCCAGCATGGCGCAGATGTACAGCAGGGCGGTGGCGACGTTGTTCCCATCGCCCACAAAGGCCAGTTTCAGCCCTCGCAGGTGCCCTTTCTTCTCGTAAACGGTCAGCATATCCCCCAGGGCCTGGCAGGGGTGTTCATCGTCAGAAAGTCCGTTGATCACCGGGACCGTCGCGTAGCGGGCCATCTCTTCCAGAACGGAGTGGGCGAAGACGCGAGCCATGATCGCATCGACATACCGGCTGAGCACCCGGGCGACATCGGCCACGCTCTCCCGTTTGCCCAGGCCCACCTCCTGCGGTGACAGATAGATGGCGTCTCCGCCCAGATGGCGCATGGCCATCTCGAAGGAGACACGGGTGCGCAGGGAAGGCTTCTCAAAGATCATCCCCAGGGTCTTGCCAGTTAGAATTGGCGGCCGCACCCCGGCTTTCCATTCCGCCTTGATTCGGGCAGCTTCCATGATCAGCCCTTCGATCTCCTCAGGAGACCAATCCGCCAGGGAGATGAAATGTCGCAACGCGCTCATGGAACCCTCGCCTCCTGAATGATTCAAACCTGGTTGCTAAGTCTTGCCCCTCACCCTCCTTTCCATTCCATTCCATCATAGGAGTTACGCAGTTGAAAGCTCTAAAGGTGGGGCGGAATGGCCCCACCCCAAATCCTTTTGGGGGCGGAGCGGGGCGCCGAAGGCGCC
>JAUQQB010000403.1 GCA_030550075.1 Chloroflexota bacterium
GAGAAAGCGTCAGGCCAGGGAATTCGGTCCCTACCTGAACCCTGTAGGACTTACGCAGTTCGTTTCCCATGGGGGCAAGGATTTTTCTCCCCCCTCCCCACGGCCCTTTGGGCCGTGGGGAGGGGGGAGAAAGGGGGGTGGGGCCATTCCGTCCCACCTTTAGAGCTTTCAACTGCGTAACTCCTATTCATTTTCATTATAACGTAATGCGACAGGGGTTACCCCCTTCTCGTTCGGGGTTGGGAAGGCCGCCCCGGCCACCTTCCCGGCCCCTCAACCCCTCCGGGTTAATATCCCGTCTCCCGATCGATCGCCCCATGCTGCCGGGCTTTCCGCTCCGCCAGCCGATAGAACCCGAATCCCAGGATCAGAGAAAGCGCGGTCATCCCGCTCAAAACCACCAGTAACTGATCATTCGACCACCCCGCGAAAGTCGGAAAACGGACCGCTGAGGGGCCCAGCAGGGCCCGCCGGATGGTCTCCAGCCAGTAAGTCAGGGGAAGGGCATATCCCAGGGGGCGCAGGAAAGCCGGAAGGACCTCCAGGGGGAACACCGCACCGCAGAACAGATAGAGGGCACCGGCCACCGCTTCCCCAATCACCCAGACGTGACGGGCCGTCAAAAGCGTGGCGCCCGCCAGCCCGACCCCCAGCCCGATCATCGCCAGCATCCCCAGGACCATGGCGATGAGGAACAACATCCCGCCGGCCCCGGAGAACTGCAGTGGCAACCGGAAGACCAGGATCCCGAACAGAAGGGTGATGGCCACCGCGATGGTGCCCGTGGCCATGCGGGCGACCCCTCGCCCCACCAGATAGGCTTCGGGGGGGATGGGCGCGATGTAGAAGTATTTCAGGATCCCATACTCCTCCCGGTCGATGATCAGAACCTGGCTGATCCCGGTCAGGACAGCGCCCACATAAATGTAAAAGGCGTTTCCCAGATAGAGATACGCGAAGAGCGGATGGCTGAAATCCGCCCGGGCCACCACCTTATACATCAGGATGAGGATGAGAACGCTGGCGATGGGCTTGGCCACGGAGTAGACCATGAACAGGAACGGGTCGGCCCAGTTGGACTCGATCTGCCAGCCCAGCCAGGCCGCCGTTCGCAGGGTTCGCCAGATGGTCCGCATCAGCGCCTCCGATCCGTGAGCCGGCCCTCCCGCCGGGCCAGCCATTCCAGGGCAGCCAGCGCGCGGTGCGCGGCGAACAGAAAGATCCCGCTCAGGGCCGCCAGGCCGGCGATCTCCCACCCGACCGGAAACAGGCCGCTGGCGGCCTTCGGGAAGAGCAACTGCCGCATGGCGTCCAGACCCAGGGTCAGGGGGATCAGGGAGGCCAGCGCGCCGATCCAGAACCCCAGGGCCCGGATCGGGAAGTAGAAGCCGGAGAGCAGATAGATCGGCTCCTGGAGCAGGTTCGAGAGATGCCAGGCCTCCCGCCCCCACATCAGGAAAAGGGAGGCCAGCAGCATCCCCAACCCGTAGAGGGCCAGGATGGTCAGCAGGAAGGTTCCCATCAGGGCCAACGGGTTCGCCGGCGCATACCGCACCCCGAACAGGAGGGATCCCGCCAGGACGATCACCGTGGCGCGCAGGGTGGTCGCCAGCATCCCCCCCAGCGCCATGCCGGCCAGGATCCCCATCATCGGCCCGGGGGCGATGATGAACAGGGGAAGGTTCCCCGATTCTTTCTCCCAGTAGAGCTGGCTGGACATCGACCACAGGACGTTGAGCCAGAAGGCGGTCATGGCCCCGCCCAGGATGACGAAGCCGATGTATTCCTCAGGGGCCTGAAGCGCACGGTAAATGAACACATAGGCGGAGGTACCCAACAGCGGCAACCCGACGTCGATCAGGATCCAGCTGGGCTCCCGGTTCTGGCCGATGATCCGCGGGTAAGCCCGGGCGATCATCGTTCGAAAGAAGAGAACCACGGCTTCCCCGCTCATTCCAGGTCCTCCTCGCCCGCTTCCGAAAGCCCTCGCCCGACTAAGCTAACGAAAACATCCTCGAGGGTGGGCTCCCGTTTGCGGAGAGTCAGGATATGGACACCGTTTGCGGTGAGGGTGGAGATCACCGGGCCGATCACCCCCTCTTCCTCCAGGATCAGGTCCAGCTCCAGATGTCCATTGTGATGGCGATGATGGACCTGACGCACCCCGGGGATCTCCCCCAGGAGTTTGGCGTGTTGCGGGAACGCCGTGACCTCGATGGAGAAGATGGCATCTCGCTGAAGACGATGTTTCAGCTCCTGGGGGGTATCACAGGCCAGGATGCGCCCTCGATCGATGATCGCCACCCGGTCGCACAGCTCCTCGGCTTCCAGCATATAGTGGGTGGTCAGAAGGATGGTCCGCCCGGGTCGCTCCCGGATCCACGACCGGACGAACGAGCGGATCTGCCGCGCGGCGTTGACATCCAGGCCCAGGGTGGGCTCATCCAGGAACAGGATCTCCGGATCCGTCAGGAAGCCCCGGATGATGTTCACCTTCTGCCGCAGCCCGGTGGAGAGGTCCGACATCCTGGAATCCCCCCGATCCCGCAGCTCGAACCGCTCCAGCAGTTCTTCGATCCGGCGACGGGCTGTTCGATTGTCCAGGCCGTAGAATTGGGAAAACATCCACAGGTTCTCCCGAACCGTGAGCAGCCCGTAGCCGCAGGATTCGCCCCCCGCCACCATATTGATGCGGCGCCGGATGGCCTCAGGCTGGGTGACCACATCGTAACCGGCGACCCAGGCCCGGCCGGAGGTCGGCAGGAGCAGGGTGGTGAGGATTTTGATGAGGGTGGTTTTCCCCGCCCCATTCGGCCCTAACAGGCCGAACAGCTCCCCCGGGTAGATCTCCAGATCCACCTCCTGTAAGGCGATCCGTTCCTGGGGCGGCTGCCCCCGTTTCCGCGCCACCCGATAAACTCGTGTCAACCGCTCCGTGCGGACAGCCAGAATCTTTTCCGCCATTGAAATCACTCCTAATTGATAACCCATGCTGTTTATTCGATTCGGTGGATCCAGGAACGGATTCTCACGTGTGGGGGCTGAGTGGGCCACCGAAGGCGGCTCACCCAGCCCCAAAATCTCTCTTCCTCCCCAAGGCCTAAAGGGCCTTGGGGAGGGGGAGGAAGGGGAGAGGGGCCCCACGGGCCCCCTCAATGAGAACTCGCAACCAGAAGTCTCATGGAATTGACAGCAAGCGTAAAGGACAAAGGAGACCCGCACGGTTGGTGAATACTTTCGAGGGTTAGGCTAGGGGCCTTTGGTCCAACCCCCGAAAATCAGTAAATCATAGATTCCCCGCTCTGGGGATTGGAAGGCAAGTTAAGTTCACAGGTAACTATTCAGCCGTTCTACCGCAGTGTCTATACGGATCTAGGCGGTTTCCTCCTGGGGGCTTTTGGGGCCGAGCCGCGCGCCGAAGGCGCGC
>JAUQQB010000404.1 GCA_030550075.1 Chloroflexota bacterium
CACCTTCGGTGGCCCTGTCCACCCCCTCCCCATGGCCCAATGGGCCGCGGGGAGGGGGATGAAAAACAATTTGAGGGCCGAGCCGCGCTTTTGGTATGCGGCTCGCCCCCCAAGCTCCGGGAGGAAACCCGCAGGAAACGCCCAGATCCGGATCGTGTTGTGCGAGAATGGCGGAATCGCCACACCCACCTTAATGGAAGCCCCAAGACCAGGAGGAGCGGATGGTTCGGCAGGGCAAATGGCTGGGCGGAAGTGGATGGGCGGCGGCCCTGGGGCTGGTCTGGATCCTCTACGGGATCTACGGGGAGGCTGGAATGACCTCCGCCCCTCGGGCCTATGACACCGTGTCCCCTACCCCTACCGCCTCTTATCAGATCGCGGCCACTCATCGTGTTTATCTCCCTCTGGTTTCCCGGAGCGTCTGCGAACCGATCCCCGGCGTCTCCTATGAGACTTTCCCCGTCATCAACCCGGTCTCCTTTGATGTCGCCGCCAACCCGGATTACAATCTGCTTCTCCTGGGCTACGTGCCGGTCAACGAGTATAAAGGGCTCGTGGAGTATGGAGGGGACTTCGATTCCATGGCACCCCAGTTTCGCTTCCTGTTCGGCGATCACCGCATCCCGGTTTTCCAGAACGTTTACAAAAACAACGGCTGGGACTGGCAGAACCACCGGCCTCTGCCGCCACCCCCTGGATGGCCCCCGGTCACGATCGCCGGCTTCCGGGTGAACCCCGGTGAGATCATCTACGTCCCCGACAGCGGTTACAATATCGGCAATGGTTTCGACGCGCTGGTCCTGTATGCGGATACCCAACAGATCACCCTGAAATACACCGGCGAAGATAGCACGCAACAGGGATACACCGTCTATATCACCGGGATCTGCGTGGAGCCCTCCCTGCTGGGCCTCTACCAGCAGTGGAACGCCGGCGGGCGGGGACGGCTGCCAGCCGTCCGCGGCGGGCAGCCCATTGGCCGGGCACGGGGGGCGCAGATCGATGTGGGGGTGCGGGATAACAACGTGTTCATGGATCCCCGGTCCCGCAAGGACTGGTGGCAACGGTAATCCGCTCTTTCCCAGGGAGGTTTCGGGTGGAGGCGGCCTGCCACTCCAACCTTCTCCCTCTCCCCAGGCCGTCTCGCGATGTGGGGAGAGGATTCACGGAGGGGATCAGATAGACAGCGAGACGGCCCTCACCCATTCCGCCCCCCGATATGGCTCACCGAAAGTTTGGGAAGAAGATGCTCTTCCCTCCCCCAGCCAGGATCGGCAAGCGAACTGCAGGATTTGTGCCGGAGCCCGAAGCGTATCATTCTTACTACCCACCCTGATACGACGCCGGGAGGTCTACCGATGAAAGTCCGATCCAGAAGCTGGTGGAAGCTGCTGCGGGTGTGGCTGGTGGGAATCGGCCTGGGGATGACCATTGTTTCCTCTTCGGTTTCCCCGGATGCCCGCGCTCAATCCAACCCCCATCTGGGTTACGGCGTCAACCCGTTGAGCTCCTCTGACCCCGGCATTGGAGCGATGGGCTTTGACTGGACCAAGGTGTTCGGCTCCCCAGGAAGCCGGCTCCCCTATCGGGTCCTGCGACGGGTGGATGTGCACGCCGGCACGTTGAACAACCTGAGCGCATGGGGGGACTGGCTGGAGAACGAGGCCAGAACCCAGGCGGATTGGATCGAGGCATGGGAGATCGGCAATGAGCCGAACCTGGACGCCTCCTACGGCTGGGCCGCGCCCCCCAACGCCGCGGATTACACCCGGGTCCTGTGCGAGGCCTATCGTCGAATCAAGCGGGCGGACCCCACGGCCATCGTGGTCTCAGCCGGGCTGGCCCCGACCGGCCGTGTGCCCTTCACCTGGAATGGTCACAAAGGCTATTGCGCACCCGGTGTGGGATGGTGCCCCGGATACTACCAGGACGAGCGGGAGTTCCTGCGGGAGATGCTCCAGGCAGGGGCGGCCAGCTGCTTCGATGCATTGGGCTTCCACCCCTATGGATTCGCCGCGCCGGCGCTCGCCGCCCCCGGATCGCCGGAATGCGGGCCCAATGACTTCTGCTTCCGAACCGTGGAAGTGATCCGCCAGATCATGGTCAGCGAGTTCGGCGTGAACAAGCCGATCTGGGCGACGGAGTTCGGATGGCTGGTGGATCCCCGTCAGGTCGGCCGACCGGAGTGCTGGAACGATCCTTCCTTCAGCGGACGGCAGTGGCAGGTGGTCTCCCCTCAGGATCAGGCCACCTACCTCGTGCAGGCCTACCAGTGGGCCGACGCGAACTGGCCATGGATGGGGGCCATGCTGGTTTTCAATTACGGATTCAGCGAGGCCCCGCCCAATTACTTCTCCCCCTGTGATCAGATGCGCTTCTATGACATCAAGGGCCGCCCGGCGGAAGCCGCTTTGCGCGACATGGCGAAGAACAAAGTTCCGGCGCGGTTCGCATGGAACACGCCGCTGATGTTGTTGTCGGACGTGGATGTCCCTGCGCCCTTGCGGGGAGCCTTCCGGCTGCAGGGACACACCCCGGACCCCTTCACGTGGTCGGTATTGAGCGTCTCCTCCCCGGATTTCCCGCTTACGCCGGATCTCAGCTCAGGAAGCGATCGCCAACCCTTATCATTCACTGCGGACCCAGCCGGAAGAGGCATTGGCGTCTACACGGGGACCTTGCGGGTGCGAGTGGCAGTGCCTTCTCCGCTTTCCACGTCAGTCCTGGTGGAAACCCCGGAGCGGGAGCTCCAGGTGGTTCTCCGGGTGGTGCCGGAGGTCTATCGGGCGATGCTTCCCTTGATCATGCGATAAATTTTGTAGGGGCGAGGCAATGCCTCGCCCCTACCCGCCTTTCATCGGGGATCATGAGGGGCGTTGCTTCAACCACTCTGAAACCAGCCGCGGAGCCTGGTGGAGGGCCTCACCGATTTTGCTCGCGTCGCGACCTCCGGCCTGGGCCAGGGTGGGCCGGCCGCCGCCGCTTCCGCCCACAACCTGAGCGACCGCTCGCACCACCCGCACCGCGTCCAGGCCCCGTTCGGCCAGGTCAGGGGTCACCGCCGCCACAAAATTCGGACGCCCGCCGATCACCGAGGCCAGCACAATCACCCCGTTCGTCCGCACCCGCTCGCGGAACCAGTCCGTCATCTCCCGCAACTGCTCGATATCCCCGACCCGGCTCTGGGCGGCCAGCACCGTGATCTCCCCGACCCGCTCCGCCTGGCGGAACATCGCCTCGAACTCCTGACGGGCCACCTCGCGGCGAAGCCGCGCCAGCTCCTTCTCCAGAGACTGGATCCGGTCGAGGAGATCCAGGACCTTGCGGTCCACCTCCTCCGGCCGGACCTCCAGGTAGGTCGCCGCGTGGGTCAGGCGGCGCATGCGGTCCTGGATCAGCCGCACCGCCT
>JAUQQB010000014.1 GCA_030550075.1 Chloroflexota bacterium
GCCGAAGGCGCCCCGCTCCGCCCCCAAAGCCCCCAGGGAAACGAACTGCGTAAGTCCTAAGGGAATAAAATGCGCGATCATCTCGCTTCTCCCACGCCAAGTGCTTTCCCAACGCCCTGACGCTATGCTCAGGCTTTCCTCAGAAGAACGACGGCAAGGAAACGCAGACGCTCCTGCAGCCGCTTGATGGGCGAATCCAGCCGGCTGCGAATCTGGGTCCACTCTTCAGTCTCCGGGACATCCAGGTGCTCATAGCCAGACTCACGAAGCAACTTCTCCCCCGCCTGACCATAGCGCCACGCCTCCCCTATCCGGCCACTCCGAAACGCATAGACAGCCATCACCAGATGCCATTCAGCCAGATCCCGCTTCCAGCTTAGCTTCGGGCGAATTTCATTAAGAATCCGCATGGCTTCCCGATATCGGCCCTCCGCCCGAGCCATCAGGATAGCGAGGTTCCCCTTGAGAACAGCTTCCCAATCCTCGGGCTCCCGCAGGCACGCCCAATACTGCTTAACCAACCTGCGCCCCTCCTCCAGATACTGCTGCGCCCGCTGATAGTCCCGAAAGGGCTTTCGCGGGTCCGAAAAAACAACACCCATATGGTTGATTAGGTCGATGAGCAATTCCGGTTCATTGATGGGTGGTTCTGACTCCCGGTCAAAGAACGCTTTGAAATCCTCAACCCCGGACACCATCTTCTGAGGGTCTTGTTCCTTCCTAACCTCCAGATAGATCTCCACCCGCCGGATCTCCGCCTCTCCTTCCTTCCCTGCCCTCTGCAACAGCTTCCTCAATTGCGGCCACCAATTCTTCTCAAACTCCTCCCTCCAGCGATGACCAGTCCTGCTGAGGGTTTCCCATGCCAGAGCAACGAGGGGACGGCCGTCCTCTCGTTTTAAGCATAAGTCAAAGACCGCCCGCGCCAAGTCTACATAACGCTCCCAGGCCCCCTCATTCTTCAGCACATTGGCCTCCCGGAGGAGAAGGGCCAGCCTATCCACATCCTCCGCCAACCGCAGCCGCTCCAGCACTGCCTCCAGGGTCGGCCGCTCCCTCCGCAACAGGGCTACCGGCTGGGGCCGTTGCAGCAGAAGCTTCCGATACCAATCCACCTGACGCTGCTCAAAGTCCGCCCGGTTCGGATTCCCCGCCAGGGCATCCCGGGCTGCTTGATAAATCAGCGGATGCCTGGCCCGGAAGCGGTCATCTTCGGTCAGGTGGGTCAGCAGCTCCCACCCCCGCAGGACCTCCAGGCCATCATCTCGAGCCCCCTCATCCAGCCCCGCCACGACCCCCAAGGCTTCCCGAACTGCTCCCGCCTCCGGATCGAATAGGGCCAGAGCCTGAAACACCAGCCAGGCTGCTGGATGGGTCTGGATTTCCTGGATCTGTTGGCTGACCACCCGATCCGCAAGATCGCCTCTCGCCTCTCGCAGCTGGTTAATGACTTGCTCCCACGCCCTTCCGCGCTTCCGGCGGGCGACGCTCAGGATAATGGCCAGGGGCAGCCCCCGGGCGGCTTGGGCCAGCTCCTTCATTTGCTCAGGGGAAAGCTGAAGCCCCTGGCGATTCGCCTCCTGCTGAACGAGCTGAACGGCTTCCTCAAGCTCCAACATCTCCAAAGACAGCGTGGGGAAATTGTTCACCGAGCGCCGGGAGGTGATCAGCACGCGCGTGGGGACCGGAAGGCTTTGGACAAACCTCAGCACCCCCGGGTTCATCATTTCGTAACTATCCAGGATCAGAAGGGCCCGGTGCCTCCCCAGGGCCTCTTGGACTCCATCCTGCAGCTGATTCGAGGGTTTCGACAGCAGGTCCTTGTCCTGCAGTGTCCAGGCAATCTTCTCGGCGATCCTATCCACGCTTGAAATGCTCTCGCCGGAGATCCAGATGAGAGCATTGAAAGCTGCGTAGGGCTTCTGGGGCATCCCAGGAATGCGGGCAATCAGCTTACGCCAGCGGGAACACCCCCATCTCAGCACCTCGAAGGCCAAGTCCCTGGCCAGCGCGGTCTTCCCCACCCCGCCAATGCCGGTAATGACTGCTATGGGAGATTGCTCAGAGGATTTTCCCAGCCAACGACGGAGCCATCGCCGCTCCTGCTCCCGGCCCACGAGTTGGGGTCGCTCTCCGCTCAGGTTGTGAAAGAAAACAGGGGGGGATAACAAAGAACGAAAAGGCGGGAGCACAAAGGGAAGAAGAAATTCCATCACAATTTCGCGGATGTCCAGACCCTGGATCATCCTTAACTCCCCGCGGATGAGGCCAATCATCTCATGGGCACGCACAAGGTTCCCAGGAACCTTTGCCACTCTCCGCGCCTGAGAGAAATCACCCGTCTTGGCTCTCGCTTGATCTCCGGGCGGTCGCTCTTGTAAGTAGTGATTTGTGGTCTAATTCCCGGCGGAGGTGAAAAATGGCTCGGAAACCTTCGCCGGATCATCCGATTTGTCCTTATTGCGGGGCCCCTCATGTCGTCCGCCATGGAAGCAAGGGTGGCCGCCCGCGTTGGGTCTGCCGCCCATGCCGTCGTTCCTTCGGCCTCACAAATGGGACGCCGGATGCCCTGGTAACGCTTTGTCTGTTTGAACCCAATTGGATGCGGCCTTATCCGACGCTGAGAGAGGAAGCCGCCGGGCTTCCGGAGGGGCGGCGCTATGGGCAGCGGAGTCCAGCGATGGCGATGGGATGGACAGACCCTATCTGGACCTGGGAGGAATTCTTGACTTTCAGGATGAATCACTACAAAGGGAGTGACTACCCCCGCGGCGGGCATGCGGTGCTAAACTTCCTCCCGCCGGGGCGCCGCGACCGCCCCGCGCCATCGCCTCGCCGGTCTCCCCCGCCGGGCGAGGCGTTTTTGTTTTCAGGGCCATGATAGCGCCGGATGAAGGCTGCCGCCAGGAGTCCTCACGCCGGCGCTTCCTTCGAGCCGCAGGAGCCTCGCCATACAACCTTCCCTGATTCTCGAGGGCCAGGCCCACGACGGATCATCCGCTATGGCCCGCGCAGGATGAGCGGGAGGTAGAGGCGATGCTCCCCCCGCACCTCTACCGCCACCGATACGGATTCGGACAATCCATTATCCGCGCTGACCACCACCCGCCCCACATAATGGCCCGGCGGGATCCCCGTCACATCCACCTCCACCCAGCCGATCCACGTCTCTCCCGCCCCCAGATCCACCGGCTCCTGGGGCAGTCGGATCCGCTCCGGCGGGAGGGAATCAAAGAACCCGTAGCGCAGGTCCGTGATGGCCAGGCGCACCTTCCGCGCCGCCCCCCAGGCGGGATCCGCCCGGATCGGAAGCTCCAGGCGCGCCACCCCGGACATCGCCGACCCGAACACCTCCTCCGGCACGATCAGGCGGGCCGCCGGCATCGGGGGCGTCATCTGCATGCGGAAGCCCTCCTCCGTTGGCCCGATGTCCAGATGAACCATCAGGTTCTCGGCCCCGATGGGGTTGACCTGCTCCGCCGTCGCCAGCAGCTGATCCCCCTGCAGCAGCCGCGCCTGCAGCCGGTAGCTGGCGGGCGCCCCGGCGATCAGCCGCACCGCATAGTGCGCGCCCATCTCCTCGGAGGCGGTGAGGGTCACGATCTGAGCGCTGCCCACCTCCGTCCACTCCGTCCGCGCCGGCACATAGGGGATCCAGTTGTGCTCGTGGACGGCCAGCACGCTCGGATCCGGGCTGCGCGGAACAAGCCGCCCCATCTCATCCCGGATCTCCATCTGCACCCCGGCCCCCTCCAGGGTCAGGACAAGCCGGTAAGGGGGCGGCTCCTCCTCTCCCGCCTGCGCCGCCTCCGGTCCGGCCGCCCCCAGCCCGGCCGCCCCCGAAACCCGCACAACGCGCACCAAATGCACCCACTCCGTCTTACCCTTGAAGTAGTCCCACTTCCTCGAACCCAGACCCGCGCCATTATCAAGGATCCAATCGGGACGGCCATCCGCCGTCACCGTCCGCACGATGCCCACATGGTGAGAATCCCGATTGGGATCCCACTGCTCCCCCCAGGCCCCCTGCTTCCACTTGAAGAAGATGAGATCCCCCGGCCTCGCCTTCACATACTGCTCCAGGCCTGCCGGGCTGAGCCACTCCCAGGCCATATAGCGATAGCTGGCTCCCAGGATGTCCGTCAGCGTCTTCCCGCCGCACCCGCTCCCGCGCAACAAATTCATCAAGCAGTCCGTGTTCCGGGCGCCCCATCCGGTCGCCTTCGCCAGATCCTTGTTCAGGCCAAAATAGGTGCCATCAATCGGCACATCCGTGCAAACCCCATACCGGAAGTAATACCCGCCAAGCCCGGAGTAATATAGCTTGTGGCTTGGGGTGATCTCGGACTGACGGGCGAAATAATCCGTGGGGGTGTTGATGGGTTCGCTTCCGCTCATGGGCATGGCACGACGGCCATAAAGGAGAGGGCTATACTCCATCCCCGCCAGCTTACTCGCTTCGTTCAGGACGGTCTGGCCGTAGTTCGCATCCGCCTGGGCCACGTAGAACCGCAGGCGCGTGACCGGGCCGAAGCGCCCCCGCGGCCCCCGCATCTGATAGGCCACCGTGTATGAGCCGGGGGATGAGGGCGCCTGCGCCTGCCAGACAAACAGCTCGCTCCCTCCGGGAGCCACCTGCCGGGGCAGGGCGATGCGATCCGGCCCCACCGTGCCCTCCACCCGCTCCAGGAAGTGGGTGGACGGATCCCAGGTCGTGTTTCCCGTGTTCTTAAACCGCCACATATGCGTCAGCGCTTCCCCGGGCGGCACGGTCGAGCCGGTCACCAGGCCGTGACGAGGCGGGACCAGCTGGGCGCCGTCGCTTCCGGAGACCAGGACCGCAATCCGGCCCGCCGCCTCCCCTCGCCCGCCCCGGCCATCCTCCACCGTGAGACGGATCTCATACTCCTGCTCCCTGGGGGACAGGGAAACCTCGATCTCCCGCCCGTTGCCCGCCGGGCCTCCATCCACCGTCCACCGGTAGGTCAGCACGTCCCCATCCGGATCCGTGCTCTCCGCGCCCGAGAGGCGGACCGTCGCCGTCTGCCCCGAGGGGACCACCACCTCCAGCCGCTCCCCCTCCCGACGGCAGTTGCTGTCCGCGCACATCCGGATGCGAGCCGAGGGAGGATGGTTGATCGGCCCCGGCCCCCCCGCCGTCAGGCTCAGAATGTTCAGGCCGGTTCGACCGTCCCCCCACAGGATGTAGCGGTCATCCGCGAAAATTGAGCCTCCCTGGGAAGAAAAAGAATAGGCGTAGGCAATTTCCCGTGGGGCTGCCGGATTGGAAACATCGAGCACATGGAGGCCTTGCGTTGTCGTCACATACACGTTGGAGCCGTGCCCATATATGCCCCAGGCGTAGCGAAGCGGATAAGCGCCAATCTGCCGGGGAGCGGCGGGGTTGAAGACATCAATCACCCGGACGCCGTCATCAGTGGCCACATAGGCATAAGTCCCGATCACGAACACATCATAGGCGCTGGGGAGGCTGAGGGAGGCGATGCGGGAGGGGGCGTTTGGGGCCGAAACATCCACCACGTGCAGGGCGCCGCATGCGTCGGCGAGGTAGGCATAGACGCGCCCTCCCATGGAAGCCACAAACACTCCAAACGACCGGCCTGTTCCCGGAACGGAGGCGATGTGGACCGGATAATCCGGATCCACCCGCTCAAAGACCAGAAGTCCGGTTCCGGTCCCACACTCCCCGAGAGAGGTGACGAACACGTAATTTCCCCTCACAGCCACATCTATCGGGTCCATATATCCGGAATTGGGTATGGCCCTTCTGACCAAGCGTGGGGCGTATGGGTTAGAAATGTCCACAACATCAAGAGTTCCTCCACCCGCTATAAAGGCGTAGGAGCCGTCTATCGAGAATCGATAGAAGTAGCTAAAAGAGGGCGGAGCCAGGAATCCCACTGGGCGGGGCTGAGCGGGCATGGAGAGATCGATGACCCGGAAGCCATCTCCCTCAGTAAGGTACGCATAAGGGCCGGAGGCATAGATGCTTTTGAAAACGCCAATCCTTGGGCCGGATAAGGCGTAGCTCCCAAGCTGCTGCGGAGAGGAAGGGTTCGCCACACTAATGATAACAAGCCTGGAGTTTTGCATAACATAAGCGACCTGGCCTGCTACGCGAATCTTGTTGTCCTGCTCGGTTGAAAAAATCCTCTCCCCAACCAATCGGGGGGCGGCGGGGTTGGAGATGTCAACAATAAATAGGCCATCAGAGGCTATGACATAGGCATAGTTATTTGCGATCGCCAGATCCGAGGGAGCGAACAGGTTGACAAAGCCGATCTGTGAAGGCGCGCGCGGATTTGAAAGATCAAAAATCCTTAAGCCGTGAAGCGATTGATCAGAAGTAACCCCATTGACTGCAAAGAGCAATGAGCCGGAGAGCCATACCCCCCAAATTATCCCAGGCACATTGATCTGACTCAGCGAAACCGGATTGGAAGGCTGAGTCACATCATAGATTTCGATCAACCCCGAAAAATCATAGCTCACAGCCGCATATCTTCCTGAGACTGAAATCCTGATCGGGATTGCAGATGTATACAGGAAGCGGATTAAACGGGGCGCGGCCGGGTCGCTGACGTCCAGGATACGCAGCCCTTCCTTCTCTGCCAGGTAAGCGTAGGGACTCTGAATCGCCACATCAAACACCATGCTCGGTGTTGGATAGAACCCCGCCTCTTGCAGATTGCTGCGGGCCAGAATCCGAAGTCCCCCCAGCTTATTCGCCACATAGAGGAAAGAACCCACGATCTCGATGTCCGAAACGAAATCGGGGAGCACAGGGCTTTGGCCAACCAATCGGGGGGAGGAGGGATTAGATACATCCAGGGCCAGAACGCGCTTTCCGTGGCCGATGAAGGCCGTGGAGCCGTCGATCGCCAGGCCTCCGCCGCTCCCCCCCATATTGCCGATCAGGCGAAGATTGGAGGACATGGCGCTGCTGCCGGAGGAGCCCGGCCCGCTCTGAGCAACGGCCGGGGAGGTCCCCATTCTCCAATCCGGCACGCCCGATGCCAGGAATAAGGCGATCAGAACAATCAAGGAGCGCCCCATTTTCCCACGCATCGTATGCCTCCCAACCTCGACGGACGAATCTTCGCTTTTTCCTCATCCCAACCGCTCCACCGCCGCCTCCAGGTCCCTCTTCGAAGGGCGGGTGTAGCGGGCGTCGGAATACCACAGGGGGTTGACAGTATAAGTCCGCCGCATCCTTCAGCTGGCGATGGTTCAAGGGGCTCTTCATTCCCACAATCTCGCCGTTATCATCCACCCCAATCAGGAGATAACTTGTTTTGCCCACAGTCTTCATGATGTTGGCCAGGGACATGAGATCCTTACAGAACTCCGCCTGGCCCTCCCGTGTGGACAAATCCACCTCTCGTTTGAACTCAACCGTAGGCCCTTCCCCTTGAGCAATAAGCCGCTTGATCCATCTCGGATTCACCGTCTCCTCCCCATCGCTCGCTTAGAATGCGGGGCATTGAGCGAGGCGGCTCCGGATCCTTGAATCCGTGGTGGTTGTCCGGGCGAAGCTCCTCCTGAATCCAAAATCCAATGCCCCGGGGGAGAACCCCCCGGGGCATTGTTTTGGGGAGAGGCGGCGGTGGGAATCGAACCCACGTCCGGGGTTTTGCAGACCCCTGCCTGGGCCACTCGGCTACGCCGCCAGAGCGGGCGACGGGACTCGAACCCGCGACCTCCTCCATGGCAAGGAGGCGCTCCACCAACTGAGCTACGCCCGCCTGCAGTGCCGAGAGGCGGAATCGAACCGCCGACCCCCCGGTTTTCAGCCGGGTGCTCTACCAACTGAGCTATCTCGGCTCTCCACATTTAATATCTAACATGGCCGGAAGGGTTTGTCAAGCCACCGACTCCAGGGTGGGAGGGCCACTTCAACGGCCTTCCCACCTTGCTCGCCTTCCTATCCGCAGCAGCGCTGCTCATCGAAGCTCCCCGACCACATCGGCCAGCGGCCGGCCTTTCGTTTCGTAAGGCAGCGATAAGGCCGCCAGCCCCGAGATCAGATACGCCGCTGCGAAGACCGTCAGGGCCAGCGGCATGGAGACCCCCAACAGATATCCCCCAAGGGTGGGTGCCAGGGCCCCCGCGATCCGGGTCATCCCGCTGGCCGCGCCCATCCCGGTCGTGCGCAGCTGGGTCGGATACGCCTCAGGTGTATACGCATAAAGGGCCCCCCAGGCCCCCAGGGCGAAGAAGGACATCCAGATCGCCGCCGCTACATAGGCGGGCAGGGAAACCGCGGCTGCGAACAGATACGTGAAGACCCCGCTGGCGATCAGATACAGCCCCAGGGTCATCCGCCGCCCGATCCGCTCGACGAGGTAGGCCGCCGAGAAATAGCCCGGGAGCTGGGCCAGGGTCAGGATGAAGATATATTCAAACGAGCGAAGGAACGTCAATCCGCGCTGAACGAACAGGGTGGGGAGCCAGGTGAAGACCCCGTAGTAGCCCAGGGAGATCCCGAACCAGATCAGCCATAACAGCGCTGTGGTCCGCGTATAGGGACGGCGCCACAAATCCCAGACCGTGACCGACGGCGCCGCCGGCGTCACCAGCCGGATCCCCTCCGGGAGTGAGGCGCCGTTCTCCTGAGCGACCTGGGCCAGAACGGCACGGGCCTCCTCCTCACGCCCGTGAACCAGCAGGAAGCGGGGGGATTCCGGAACGTACCGGCGGATCCAGAAGACGATGAGGCCGGGCAGGGCGGAGATCGCCAGCAGCGGCCGCCAGCCCACCCGTGGCACGATCAGCCAGGCCAGCCCCGCCGCGATCAGGGCCCCCAACGCCCAGAAGGCCTCCAGATAGACCAGGTAACGCCCGCGCTTCTGACGCGGCAGATATTCCGCAAAGATCGCATAATCCACCGGCAGCGTGCCCCCCACCCCGAAGCCGGTCAGGGCCCGCAGAAGGACCAGGGTGGCGAAATTCGGGGAGAGAGCGGAGAGCAGGCCGAAGCCGGAGTCGATCAGCACCGTCAGGATAAAGCCCAGCTTGCGCCCGATGCGATCGGACAGCGTCCCCCAGAACCATGCGCCCGCCAGCATCCCCAGGAAGATCGCCGTGCCCAGCAGACCCGCCTGGGCGGTTGTCAGTCCCCACTCCTGTCGGATGGCCGGCAGCGCAAAGGAGATCAACAGCACCTCCATGGCGTCCGCCGCCCATCCTGCGCCGCAGATCGCCATCAGCTTATATTGAAACCGACCCAGGCCCACTCGATCGATGGCTTCGTCAAAAGTCATCGTGAGGGCAGCCATGAGAGACACCTCCAATAGAAGGTATGGATGCCATCGCCTGGGGAATGCGAACAGCCTTACCCCCTGGGACGCCCTCGCGAATGATCAGGATGCCGATTGCAGGGGCAGGCGCAGGGCCCGCCCTGGGGGTGCCTCGATACGGGTGCTTCCTGGGGGTGCCCTGATCGGGGATGCCCGTGCATCCACAAGGCACGCCCCTACTCCACGAGGTAGCCCCGTTGTCGCAGCGCCTCTCGCGCCCGCTCCAGGAGCTCCGGATTCCGCGCCTCCAGGGTGTGCAGATGCAGCCCCCCCGTCAGCTCGCTCAGCAACCGGGCCCCTGTCCGCCGCAGGGCTTCCATGAACTGACGCACGTCCTCTCGCGAGGCGATATGCAGGCTTCCCCGTAGCTCCCCGTAGATCGCATGCTCCACGATCACATCCACCACCTCAACCCCCAGATCCACCAGGAGCGTCAACTCATCCTCGGTCTGATCCGGGGTATGGCGGACGGCGACCAGCATCCGATGGGTTGGACGGGTGCTGGGGAGACAGTAGCCTCGGGGCGTGGCCAGGATCTCCACCCCCGCCGCCCGTAGCACCGCGATATCCTGCACGATGATCTGCCGGCTGGTCCCCAGCCGCTGGGCCAGCTCCGAGCCGGTGAGGGGCCGGCCGGCGGTTCGCAAAAGCTCCAGGATCTGAGCCCGGCGCGCCTCGGGACCTGCTACGCGCTCCATCGGTTTCTCTGGCGCCGCCATGGCTCATTTCCCTCAGGCCGTGACCGGGGCGCGCGCCCGGATCGCATCCCCAGTGGTCAGCGTGCCCCGGAACAGGAACGCGGTCTGGCGGTTGGCCGCCTCCATATCAAAGGGATGAAGGGCCGAGGTCGCGTCCACCGGGATAATCACGTGGAACCACCGCAGGGCCGCGCTGGCCGCCGTGTAGTGCACGCAGATACTGGCCACGGTGCCGCAGATCACCAGATCGCGGATCCCCCGCAGCCGAAGCTCGTGCTCCAGGGGGGTGCCGTAGAAGGCATCATAGCGCCGCTTCGGGATGACCAGCTCTCCCTCCTGGGGCTTCAGCTCTTCCACGATCTCCCACCCCCAGGTGCCCGCAAGACAATGCTCCCCCCAGATGGGGAACTCGGGATCCCCCGGATAATGGGTGTCCTGGGTGAAGACCACGAACATCCCGCTAGAGCGGGCCAGATCGAGGAGCTTGCGGATCTTCGGGATCGTGGCCGGGGCGTCCGGAACGAACAGCTTACCCTGGGGATGGGCGAAGTCGTTCTGCATATCCACAATGATCAGTGCCGAGGTCCGGGGATCGACCTCCACTGAAGCAGCCAGGGAATATTCGGGCACCTCCACCATCCGTGCCATGGGATCCTCCTGTTCAAACAGGTGACTTGTCAATTGTCATGTCAGAATTATAGCCCCTCTTTACGTTCTAATCAAAGAGGCGCGCACACAGGGCTTTCCAATTCTCTTCCATCGGGCGATGTCACAGCCCTATCAATCCGGCTTCTTCGGAAGGTGTATCTTCCAAGGCACCGAATGGTAGCGGGCCACAGAGCCTACCTCCCCATGGGTGGAAAAGCCTCAAACCACACACAGAAGGTGTTGCGGCTCTGGGTCCGGTAAAGCGATGAAGTGCTTTTTCGAGGGTGCATCTCCTGATGCGTCGAACGGCAGAGCCCTGCCCTTTAATGCCAATGGAAAAGCCCGGGGTTCTATTTTCAGGGAGGATGCGTCTCATGAGGTGCGGGATGGCAGCGAGCTTAGAGGCCCACCCTTCAATGTCTGAGGGAAAGGTGGGCTCTTTGGGAACTTGCATAGTGCTGATATGCTGCACCTCCAGCTATGGAATGCAGCATATCGTCATCCTCACATCCAGGCCCCATCGGGCCCGGTGCCCGGCAAATTCCCAGAAAGCTGGGAAGTCCAGGGATCCGCCCGGCCGATGCTGCGGTTCTGCAACTAAGAAAGCGTACAGAGCGCTTCGGGGGAGGTGCGCCCCAACAGCCCCAGGACATGTTCTTGTGGATAGGTAGTTGCCTCACTATGCCATTCAGCATCGACCCATGGGCATCGATTGCCACTCCGGGGCACGTTCTTCTTACCAGGAGTCAACGAAGCCGGGGCATTTTTGGCGATCTGTAGGCCGCCTGATACCATTCCCACGCGCGCCGGATTGCCTCGCGCACCGAGATCTCCGGGCGGTAACCCAGTTCGGCCTCCGCTTTACGACTGTCACACCAGATGAAATGGGCGCTCAGCCATAGCTGATCCGCTCCCACCGGCAGGGAGATGCCCAGGACATTCGCTACACGGGCCAATGCCGCTAATCCCTTTACCACCCGAGGAGAAAGCACCCGGCGGGGAGCGGGAACCCCAAGGACCTCTGCGATCTGATCGGCGAGCTCCCGATAGGTGAGATTCTCCCCGCCCAGGATGTAACGTTCCCCCGGTCGCCCGTGCTCCAGAGCCAGAACATGCCCACGCGCCACATCCTCCACGGCGACCACATTCACCCCACCTGGTGGAAGAGCGGGCACCCGTCCCTGTGCCATCTCCAGGAGAAGGCTTCCTGAGATTCGATGGATATCCCGGGGACCCAAGATCACGGATGGGTTCACAATCACGACATCTAATCCTTGCTCTACAAAAACCTGAGCAATCGCCTCCGCCATGGCCTTGCTGTATCCATAAAGGAAGCGACCAGGGGGCAGATTGTAAGGATGATCTTCCGTTAACAGCGTCCCAGGCTCCGGCACCCCGAGGGCCGCCAGAGAGCTGGTCAGAACGACCCGCCGGATATTCATCTCCCGAGCCGCCGCCAAAACATTCCGAGTGCCTTCCACATTCACCCCCAGGATCTGCTCTGCGGGGGTGCGCCAGTATGCGGAGACCGCCGCTGTATGGAAAACCACATCGCATCCCACCATCACCGGAAGCAAGCTGTCCGGGTCCAGCACATCCCCGATCACATGCTCCACATCCAGATCCTCCACCGCCTCCAAGGGAGATGTGGCGCGACGGAGGATCCGCACAGCCCAGCCCTGTCGCCGGAGATAGGCCGCCAGGTTAGCGCCCAGGAAACCGGTCCCTCCCGTGATCAGCACGCGCATGGGCTTTCTCTTCCTCATTTGAACCTGTCGGAACTCATTTCTGGATCCCATTGTGCTCTTCCTATCTCAGGGATCCCGCAAGAGCAGTGGATGAGAACCGCCTTCAGGTCGCCGGCGTCATTTCCCCAGCAAGCGCAGGTGTGGAGCCTCCAATCCAGGAGCGATAAGCCAGGGTCCATACGGTCTCCACGAAGGTAATGACGGGCGCCAGCAAAAGCGGGATCAGGACGCTGAGGCAGAGGGCTGTCAGAGCCATCACCACGGCGAACCGGAAGATCGCGGAGGGATCCACCGGACCTCCGCCTCCGAAGAAAGCCAGGAAGGCCACGCTGCCGATGGCCAGCAGAGGGATGGCCGCGAGGAAGGAAAGGATAAACGTGATCACGCCCAGCACCCCGATATCCAGCACCAGCCAGACCAGGAGGAGGGAGCCGATCCGGCGCAGCCCAACCTGAAGGCCCCGGCGGAGCGCCGCAATCCATGGGAGATCCTCCAACAGCGCGGCTCGCAGGGCCAGGCGGGACCAGAGATGCAATACTCCGGCGAGAAGCAGCAGGCAACCCAGAAAGACCAGTAGCGCCAGGATGGCGAGGAGAAGGGTGGCGATTCGGATCGATTCGACCTGCTGGGCGAAGGCCAGCAGGAAGCCGCCGAAGATGGCGAGAAGAAAGATCAGGGCGATCAGGAAGCCGGGGGCACCTAACAGCACCATGATCCCGATCAGGCGCAACAACCGAGCGGTCGCCCGTCGCGCCAGAATACCCAGCCCTGGCGAGCGGCCTTCCGCCGCCTCGCCGCTTCCCAGGATCAGCGCCCCCTGACCCCAGAGAGCCAATACCTGGATCAATAAAGCAAACAGGAAGAAGCCCAGAAGGGCCAGGACGAGGAGGGGCCAGTTCTGCTCCAGCCATCGCTGAAGCATTCGTCCGAAACCTGGAGGAAAGGATGGGGGAGGGGTTTGCATCCTCAGGTTCAGGTTCCCTTGGAGGCGGGGCGGTCCTCCCGCCCCCAGGGCCGCCAGGAACCCGAAGATCCAGAGCACCTTATACCGCCAGGTCAGTTGAAGTCCCCGCGAAAGCCATTCCCCGAGTTCCATGGCCGGATCTCCTGCAGGAAGTAGAAGTAAGGGTAGCGGAACCGATCGCCTCGTCGCCCGCGGACGGACCTGAACCCGGCGTTGGCACCGCGCGGGCGCTCTGATATTTTGGGTCAGCCCTCCGCTTCAGCTCAGGAAAACGAATTGCCTCTCTTCCCTCCCCGTTGCTCAAAGGGCCGCGGAGAGGAGGTTCCAGAAGCTGGCCCGGCCGGGACCGATTCTACTTAGGAGTTACGCAGTTCGGGGCTCGCGAGAAGAGGTAAAATGGCCCCACCCCCCAAACCCCCAGGAGAAAACCAACTGCGTAACTCCTATCTATAATAGCTTGTGACGCTGGGATGCGCGCCTCTTGCGCGACGCTGCATACCCGGGCGAGTTCGATTAAAATTTTCATGGAAATGGGCCGGTGGCGGAATCGGCAGACGCGGCAGACTTAAAATCTGCTGCCCCGGAAGGGGCGTGCGGGTTCGACTCCCGCCCGGCCCATCTGTGGGCAGGGTCCTGATTCGAGCGGAAACCTCTCTTCAACAGCGCCCGGTTGAACCCCATGGCGGAAGCGGTTTCACCTCATACCGGAGAAGCCTGGGAAGCGGTCCTCCGCTTTCTGAGCCATCGCTCGACCCTGACTCTGGCAACGGCGGATGAGAGCGGCCATCCTCACGCCGCTTCCCTTTACTTTGTTCACGATGAACGCCTGCGGCTGTATTTCCTCTCTTCCCCGGAAAGCCGCCACACCCGCCATCTCACCGTCCGACCGGAGGTCGCTGTGACCATTCACGGGGAGCCATGGGACTGGAAGACCATCCAGGGCCTTCAGCTCAGCGGGAGGGCGGAGCTGGTGGAGGATCCGGAGGAGCGGGAGCGGGCGATGGCCCGATATCGAGCGAAGTTTCCCTTCATCGAAGAGCTGCCCCAGGCCATGGCCCATGCCCGGCTCTATCGGGTCACCCCGCGCTGGGTGCGATGGATTGATAATACGCGAGGATTCGGCTATCGGGTGGAGTGGCGCCTGGAATGACCTACGCGCGGGTTCTGCTTCGGTTCTTCAAGGCCAACCTGATGGCGGCCATGGAATATCGGGCCGATTTCCTGGCCAACGCCCTGGTGGCGGTGGCCTCCTCCCTCTGGACGCTGGCGGCGCTTCAGGTGTTCTTCATGCATCGCCCCCGGCTGGGCGGCTGGCGCTATGAGGAGGCTATGATTGTCGCCGGGCTCTTCATCACCTTCGAGGGCGTGATGGCCGCCCTCTTCCGGCCGAACCTGGAGGAGATCCCGGAGGCGGTCCGCCAGGGGACGCTGGATTTCATTCTGTTGCGCCCCCTGGATAGCCAGTTTCTGGTCTCCTTCCAGCAGATGCAAATCTGGCATCTCACCGACATCATGCTGGGGCTGGGGGTGGTGGCCTGGGCCTTAAGCCGGCTGGGATGGCCTTCGTTCGATCGCTTTCTCCTGTTCGGGGTGATGCTGCTTTCTGGCCTGGTGATCTTTTATTCCCTGTTGATGATCCTGATCACCCTCGCGTTCTGGTTTGTTGAGGTGGGAAACATTATGGAATTAATCTACACTTTTTTCGAGGCCGGGCGTTTCCCCGTGACGGCCTTCCCCACCTGGGTCCGGATCGTGCTGACCTTCATCGTCCCCATCGCTTTCATCACCACAGTGCCGGCCCAGGCGGTGCTGGGCTGGCTGCGGCCCGAAGGGATCCTGATCGGCCTCCTCATCGCAGCGGCTCTCTTCACGATCAGCCGATCCTTCTGGCGCTACGCGCTCCGCCATTACACCAGCGCAGGAGGATAGCAGAACAGATCAGCTGAGGAAACGACGCAGCTGTTCCGGGGAAAGGTTCCCCCCGCTCAGGATCAGGGCGATGGTCTTTCCACGGATCTGTTCCCGCAGCCGGAGGGCGGCGGCCAGCGGAGCGGCCCCCGCCGGCTCCGCCAGCGTCTTCGCCTTCTCCAGATAGATCCGCACCCCTTCCACCAGCTCCTCATCGTCGACCAGGATGAAATCGTCCAGCTTCTCCCACATGATCCGCTGGGGCAGCATGAACGGCCGCCTCGTGGCCAGGCCCTCTGCCAGCGTTTCCATCGGCGCTTCCATCCAGCGTCGATGGCGCCAGGTAAGATACGCGGCGGGCGCGCGGGCGGATTGCACGCCGATCACCCGGATCTGGGGGTTCAGGGTCTTCGCCACCAGGCATGCCCCCGCTGCGCCACTCCCTCCGCCCACCGGCACAAAGATGATCTCGACCTCTGGCTGCTCTTCCAGGATCTCCAGGGTCTCGGTAGCCACCCCGGCGATCAGGTCCGGCTCATCGCCGGAGGAGATGTAACGGAGGCCTTCTTCGGCGGCAGCCTGCTCGCAGTAGGAACGGGCATCATCGAAATCCCGGCCATGCACGCGGATCTCCGCGCCGTATGCGCGGATCGCTTCTACCTTAACCGGATTGGCGTTTTGAGGCACCACGATGACGGCGCGGATCCCGAAGAGGGCGGCGGCATAGGCGATGGACTGGCCGTGATTGCCGGTGGAGGCGGTGATGACCCCCCGGGCTCGCTCCTCGGGGGAGAGCCGGGACATGAGATACACGCCGCCGCGAACTTTGAAAGCGCCGATGGGCTGGAAATTCTCATGCTTCACGTAGACCCGCGCCCCTACCAGCGCATCCAGCGTCGGATAGCGATACAGCGGGGTGCGTGGAAGGAAACGCTGCACAACCTGCCGGGCGCGCAATACATCGGCGAACGTGGGCAATGGTAACAAGGTCATCACGGTCTCCTTTGCGCGACTTTCGCAGGCGCTGGCTTCAAACTCGTCCCTGCCCCAGCCATCTGAATCCCAATGCCCAGGCTAAGCATGCAAACCCCAGGGTAGGGGGCGAAAAATTTTTCGCCCCCTACCTTCAGCAGTCCTCCTACTAAAAGCTCCCTGCCCCAATTCTGCAACGAGCCGGATGGGTCCCACCGGGGAGCTAATCCCTGGATGGACGCAGGTTACGCTGAGGGGGTCCTCCAGCTGCCGCAATCGCCACAAAATGCGAGTCGCC
>JAUQQB010000015.1 GCA_030550075.1 Chloroflexota bacterium
GCTCGGCGAGCTGGGCCATGGCCTCTTCCAGGCGGCCGAGGCGCTCCTCGGTCCGGGCCTGGGCCTCGATCAAACGCGCGGTGGTCTCTTCTAAGCGGCCGAGGCGCTCGGTCTGCTGGGCCACGATTTCTTCGAGGCGGGCGGCGCGCTCGGCGAGCTGGGCCATGGCCTCTTCCAGGCGGCCGAGGCGCTCCTCGGTCCGGGCCTGGGCCTCGATCAAACGCGCGGTGGTCTCTTCTAAGCGGCCGAGACGCTCGGTCTGCTGGGCTATGGCTTCGCTCAGACGGCCCATATATTCTTCAGTGCGGATGTGAGCTTCGGTCAGGCGAAGGAGCGCCTCCTCCAGACGGGCCGTCCGTTCTGCCTGTTGGGCCATCGTCGCCTCCAGGCGCTCCATCCGTTCCGAAAGCCTGGCTTCCATCTCTGCCAGGCGGATGACGGCCTCTTCGGTGCGAAGTTGCGCCTGGGTCAGGCGAAGCAGGTGCTCGTAGAGCAATCGCGTTTGCTCCGCCATTTTGGCAATCGCTCGCGCGAGCTCCTCCAGCAACGTGCCGATGCGGAGCAGCGAATCTGGAACAGGCCCCTCGCGGAATAGCAGCTCCTGCAGCTTCCCCCGCCATTCCGGATGCTGTTCCAGAAACTTCAGGAACGACTGGAAGTCTTCCCCGGCGAGTGGCATCGAGCCTCACCCCTCCATGGAATGAAAGCGCTATTTCCAATTTTAGCGCGATATGCTTTCCGCATTTCAATCGTTGATGTTGACATCGTAAATGATCAACTCGTTCATTCCTCCCCATATCCCTTCAGTTGTGTGGAGGACAGGGAAGCTGGAGATCCGGGGGCGTGCCTGGATTACCCTATCCTTTTTTGGCCCCATGGCATGATCATAGGACTTCAGGGATGAATGGGTCGTTGAAGATGATCCACCCGTCCCCAGAAAGCTCCCATAAGGAGATCAAAACCACGTGCGGTAGTGTTCACCTTTCCCCAATACCCTTATCCTCTCTCGTCCTCCAAGCGCTTCGGGCCATCCAGGAGGCAAAAGAGCCGATCACCTACAATGTCAACATCATCCAAAGTGCTATCCCTCAAGGGCAGGGAAAGTCCAGGGAGCCCAGTTTCTCTAAGGAGAAATCGGGATCAGGATCTCGATCTGGGCTTCTGAGCGCCATGCTCTAAGCTGTTCCTGAATGCGCTTTCGTCGTAGCAGATCTTTCTGATCTTCCGAAAGCGGACGCGCCGGATCTTTTTCCAGCACCCAGAGCAAATGATATCCTCCGGAAGTCGTCACAAGCGTTACCTGTCCCGGCGATGTGGCAAACGCCGCCTCCTCCAGCTCCGGGATCGCCAGCGTCCCCCGGGCGAACCATCCCAGATCGCCTCCCAGCTCTCGGGTGGTCTCATTCTCGGAATACCGACGGGCCAGCTCAATGAAATCCTCTCCCTGCTGCCAGCGGGCGAGCAGCTGGCGCGCGGTCTCCTCACTGGATACCTGGATGTGTCGAGCATGGACCTGCTCTGCTGCCTGCGGGATGTCCGCGGTCAGGCGTTCAAAGACCTTCTGAGCCAGCATCGCGGCACGCTGATTGCGCCGAAACTCTTCCTCGGTCATTCCCAGCGTGGCGAGCCGCTGTCGGAATGCTTCTGGGCCCCCGCTTTCGTTCATAAACTGGGCCAACGCGGCTTCCACTTCCTCCGACGATACCGTGATCTTCATCGCCGCCGCATGTTGCTCGATGAGGACCTCCTCGATCATGCCTTCCAGGATCTGACGGGGGAGTTCCGCCAAACGGCGTCGTCCTTCCTCGGAATTCGGGTCCAGGCCGTTCCGGATCCACTCCCGCTCGTAGGCGGCAACCCGCTTTTCGAACTCCGATAAGAAAATCGGTGTGCCGTTCACCCGTGCCGCCAGAGTGGGGGTCGATGCGGTTGGAGATGGGATCGGCGCTGAGGAGCTTGGCGTTGAGTAAGGGGAAGACCCGCAAGCGTTCAGAATGAGAGCCAGCAAGGCGAAGATAAGTTTTCGCATGTCTCGGGTTCCTCCAGAATTCAGTTCTGTTCGAAAGTGCCCGGCTTAGCTCCCGGCGAATTGAAAGGGGTTCTGGACCGATCCCCTTTCTATTCGGCTCTCGAGCATCCAGTCAATGGGGAAGCGGTTGCGACATCAGCGCTTTCTGATAGGTTCGGCTCAGGAAGGCATGGAAATCCCGCGCATCACGCCAGACCTGGGGATGCAAGGAGCGATCCAATGGAAAGATCAGGAAAGCGACTTCCTGAGCGCCACCGAATCCACCGTGGGTCCCCCGCTGATCCTCAAAGGTCACAACGGCCCAGCCATCCCAGGCCCCCAGCAGGATGAGATCACCACTCTCCGGCAATTGAGCGAGACGGGCCAGCTCCTGGGCGGTCCGCTCCGGATCCAGCCAGCGCCCCTCTAGCGCCATGCGCTCTGGATCCGCCAGGGGATCCTGACCGTGGATTTGGGATCGGCCATCCGGTCGGACGATCCGAGCCCCATGTCGGCCCATCAGGAACACCGTCTCACCTTCCCGCCCGACCACCAGGCCGATCCCGGGGTGCTCAATCAGGGCATCCAGCAGATGGGGCCATTGAACAGCGATCTCGCTCAGCGAAAGAGGATCCGGAGTGATTGCAATATAGACATGGGCGAGAGGGCCGGAGGCCCGAACCACCACATCCGCCGAGGGTTTGGCTCGTTCTTCCGATTCGATGGAGCGGGAGGCCTGCCGCTGCACATAGGCCCGGGCGGCCCGCACCATTCGGGCGCCGCGAGGGGAAAGCGTCCGCTCCAGACCGCGCATCTCGGCCATTAGATACCGCCACGACCGCCAGCGCCGATCATCCGGTTCCACCGTCTCATCCATCGTCACCGGCTGGGCGATACAATCCTGAAGGAAATCTCCCAGACTGCGGCCGAAACGGCGGGCAAAGGGTTCCGCAGGGGTCATCCCGTGATCTGAGAAGATATAAAGATCATACGGGCGCCGAGCAAAGCTTGCCATCCGATCGATCTCACGCAGATAGGCATCGATCCGGCGCAGTGCCCGGAACGCCACCGGATGGTCCGGACCATAGCGATGCGCGGCCTCGTCATACAGAACGTAGATCGCATATAGCGGGGAAATCCCCCGATGAAGGTCCATACTAATACTGAACGTTAGCAGCTCATGGAGCAGCGCGTTCCCCAGGGCCAGAAAGCCCGTGCGAAAGAGCCCGGTGGGGTCTCGCAGGAAGCGCCACCACGCTTCCCAGGAGCGAATGCTATACCATAATTCGTCCAGGGTATCCCGGACCACCATTCGGAGGATCCGCCAGATTCGCCCTGGGCTCAGGAGCACGATCAAGAAGAGACCCATACCCTGAACCCCGCGCAACAACCCGGGCAGGCCCATAACGCTCAGGGTGAAAATGGTCCGCTCCGCCCCCCCATCGAACATGCTGGCATAACAGGCCCCACCCCGGAGCAGCCCTTCGATGTTCCTCCATCGCGACGCGATCCGCCGCACGTGATCCGGTCGTTTCATCACCACTGGCTGCCGCCGGTTCTTCTCATACCACCGGAACCCCGGGATCGCGCCCAGCTGACCATAGAGCAGAGCAGCGGTCACCACCGGTGTCGTCGTGGGAAACCCGGCAAACCACGGCGAGATCCGAAAGCGGCCCTTCTGGATCTGCCGGGCCAGATAGGGCATCCGTCCCTCCTGGAGGGCCTGCTGAAGATGGTCGAAGGAGAGACCATCAATCTGGATTAATACAAGGCCCCACTCCAGGGTCGGTGACGTCTCCGGTTGCCCCATCCGCTGGCCCAGGAGGCGATATTTCGCTCGATAAATCCACCGCATAATCTGCTTCATCACCCTGCATATCCCCTTGGCCATCAGGAGGAGGACAAGGACCCTGAGGTCGGACAGGCCGCCTTCGGTGGCACGTCCCTGACGAACATTCCGCAAGAAGAAAAGCTGGATCCCAGACCAAGTGGACTAGGCGGCTGGCTATCCGGGCCCTCCCCGGATGGGAGGCGAATCCCACCACGCACCTTATCCATCGTTTTGAAGGAAAGCTTCCACCTGTTCTCGTGTGAGCCAGCCGACAGGCCGGCCGTTGCGGACCACCAGAAGGCCGGGCTCCTCACTCTGGAGGAAACAGGACCAGGCGGAGGCGATGGAGGTCTCCCCATCCACGATCCGCAGCGTCCTCCGTCGAAGCCCTCCTGCATCCGGGAAGAGGCCTTCCACCCACTGGCCCGTGGATTCCACCGGGAGGAGCGGCTGGCCGCTGTGAGCCAGCAGTCGGCGAGCAGCTGGAAAGGTGACACGATCATTAACAGCGATCTGCAGCGGCTGCGGGTAGGGGGCCACCGGGATCCGTCGGAGGCGCTCCTGGCGACGGAACAATCGTGCTTCCTGTAGCGTTTGGCCGAACAGCCACATCGCAACGGTCATAGTCACCAGCCCTCCGGGATCCTGATGCATGAACTGCCAGACTGCCAGGCCCCCGATGCCCATCGCCCCTGCTTGACCCATCCGCAACGTCAGCCAGGTGCCCCGATCCTCCCCCAGCCCCATGGCCAGCATGCTCCGCAGGATCCGCCCGCCATCCATTGGGAAGACCGGCAGCAGATTGAAAGCCCCTAAGAGGAGATTCAGCAACCACAGGGTGGACCAGAACCCCCATGGCTTTCCCCACGCTGCCTGGGGGATCCCGGCAGCTCCCAGCGCGCCCAGGGCGATGAGAAGGTTCACCACTGGACCCGCGAGGGCGATGGCGAACTCCGCGCCGAAACGGCGGGGCGGCAGGCGCACGGCCGTGAATCCTCCCAGGGGCCAGATAAGAATCGAGGTCACCGGAATCTGAAGCAGGCGGGCCATCAGCAGATGGCCGATCTCATGCAGGAGCACAAGGCCGAACAGAAGACCCCACCAGAGCCCCTGACGGAAGGCTTCCTGCCATCCCCTAAGCACGCCCACGCCCAGCATCGCGATAATCAGCAACGCCACCAGGCTCCAATGAACCCGGACCGGCGTTCCGGCGAGCGTGAACAGTTGAAAGGTGAAGGACCGAGATTTCAATGACGACCCCCTCTTTGCATATGTGCCCTTTCAGGTAGGGACACGTTGCAACGTGCCCCTACCGGCCGGAACGTTCCCCCTGCTCTCGGAACGACGAGCAGGCCTTTCGGAGTTCAAGGTGAAGGCACCCGTTCCAGCAGGCGGATCGCCGTCTCCAGGCGAGCCAGGGTCCGCTGGCGGCCCAGCAGGGCGATAGACTCGAAGAGCGGGGGGGTGACCCGCCGGCCCGTCACCGCTACCCGCACGGCCATGAAGAGCGTGCCGGCCTTCACCCCCAGTCGATTAGCCAGCTCTCGCAGCGCAGCCTCAATGGCCGCGTGGGTGAATTCGGAAAGGCCCCCCAGCGCCTTCAAGGTCTCCACCAGCCAGACGCGGACCTGCTCTGGGGCGCTCCCCTTCGGCACCAAATCCTCCAGTGCGGGCGAGACTTCTTCCCTCCAGAGGAACTCCAGCATCTCCGCCCCTTCCCGAAGGGTTTTGATCCGCTCCTGGATGAGCGGGATCGCCTTCTGAAGGGTCTCTGAATCCGGATGCAAGCCCATGATCTCCAGGTAAGGACGCAACCGTTCTGCCAGATCCCCTACGCTCAGCCCGCGAATGTAGACGCCATTCATCCACTCCAGTTTCTCGTAGTTGAAAGCCGCCGGCTTAGGGTTAATCCCCGAGATATCGAACTTCTCGATCAGCTCCTCTGCCGTAAACAGCTCGGTCTTGTCATCATACGCCCAGCCGGTTAGGGCCAGGAAGTTCACCAGGGCCTCCGGCAGATAGCCTTCCTCCCGGAAATCCCGGACGAAGACCGCGGTCTCCCAGCGCCCCTGTTCCTGCAGCACCCGCTTGCTCATCTTCCCCTTACCCGTGGGGCTCAGGATGATAGGAAGGTGGGCGAACTGAGGAGGCTCCCACCCGAAGGCCCGATACAGCAGGATATGCCGCGGGGTGCTGGGGATCCACTCATCCGCGCGCATCACGTGGGTGATGTGCATGAGATGATCATCCACTACGTTGGCCAGATGATACGTGGGGTATCCGTCCGATTTCAGCAGCACGAAATCGTCCTGCGTCCGGTTCTGCACAGCGATCTCGCCGTGCACCAGATCGTGGAACGCCGTGGCCCCTTCCAGGGGGACCTTCAGGCGGATCACATAAGGCTCCCCCGCGGCGATGCGGCGCCGGGCTTCCTCGGGCGAGACATTGTAGCGGCAGAACCGGTCGTAGCCGGTGGGCTGCTTGCGGGCCTCCTGTTCGCGGCGCAATCGCTCCAGGCGCTCCTCCGAGCAAAAACAATAGTAAGCGTGGCCCATGGCGACCAGACGGTGAGCGTGCTCCCGGTAGATCTCCAGGCGCTGGGACTGGATGTATGGGCCGCAGGGCCCTCCCACATCGGGTCCCTCATCCCAATCCAGGCCCAGCCATCGCAGGGACTCCAGGATATCCTCCAGGGCGCCTGGGACCAAGCGTTTGCGATCGGTGTCCTCAATCCGCAGGATGAACTGCCCGCCATGGTGGCGGGCGAAGAGCCAGTTGAACAGGGCCGTGCGGGCCCCGCCGACGTGCAGAAACCCGGTCGGGCTGGGGGCGAAACGAACGCGAACCAACATTGCGCATTCCCCTCACCTTAAGAATGAAACCAGTAGATCCAGTGCTGGATGGCGAATCCCTAAGGGCCTATCCGAATAATCCTCCCTCTGGGAAGGGGGATGGGGTCCCGCCTTCTCCGTTAGGGCCCTCGCGACCAAAGAGGGACCCGTTTTTCAGATAGGCTCTAAGTATTGTAGTGCATGCAAGAGCTGGCTCCCAGGTGACCACGAGGAGCTCCACAGGTGGCCTGCCCAGCCCCCAAAAAGCCCTCGAGAGGGAAAATCTGTGATTTGCTGATCTGCGGTTTACTGAAACTGGATATCTGTCCGCCCTTCCCACGTCGTTTCGCAGCATGGGGAGGAGCAGGTCCTGAATCCCTGGGCGGGAAGCACCAGGATAGCAGCCAGCAACCCGCTCGCTTAATCCGCCAGGCCCTCGACCTCTTCCTGGGAGGCGTGGAGCTCGGAGGCCACGGGCGTGACCCGTGGGAGGGGAACCGGCCGCACCCATCGCGCGACGAGCTCGCGGGTGCCGGCTACGGCGAGCCGCTCGAAGAGCAGGGCAAACCGCGCTTCCAGAGCCTCGCGGATCGGCCCCCGCACCTCCTCAGGGAGATCCCAGAAGGCCTGCTTGAACGGCCCCCATGCCCGTTTGCGGGCCTTGTAGTAAAACTGCTCCTCTGTCTCCCCGATCTTCCACTCATCGGCGTGATGGGCTCGCAGGTAAGCGTAGATCTCCTCCCGGAAGGATGCGGGCAGCATATCGAAGACCAGGTTCTGGAAGCCCGTGGCCAGGTGCACTTCGCAGGCTTCGCATTCCACAAACTTGTTGAAGGCCTCCTCCGGCAGGGTGCTTGCCCCATGCTGCACGGCGCCCGCCAGCCCATACTCCAGGCGGGCCGCGCGGGAGAGCGCCTTCAGGGCTTCAAAGTCAATCGCTACCTGGGCCAGCCGCCCGTCCGGCAGCACCACTCCGCCGTGGGTGGTCCCGGTCTGCACGCTGATCTTGCTGATCCCCACCGCATCCCCTAATTGCCGACGGTAGCCATCCATGAACGCCCGCAGTTCCTCCACCGTGCTGTTCTTCCCGCCCACCTCTCCGATCTCCCCGCCCACGGAGATCGTGACGCCGCGCGGCTCAATGGAGCGGATGTAGCGGGTCAGCTCGGCGCACAGGGTGTAATTCAGTCGCTGCTGTTCATCCAGCGTGGGCTTCGAGAGATCCACCAGGGTGGAAGTGTCGATATCGATATTGTAGAACCCGGCCGCGATAGCCTCCGCAGTGAGGTCCCGCACCGCCTGGAGCTCCCGTTCAGCATCTTTGGCATAGGCTTTGGCGGAGACCTGGAAGTGATCGCCCTGGAGGAAGAGTGGCCCGCGGAATCCCTCCTTGATGGCTGCGGAGATGATCACCACGGCGTATTCCTCCGGTCGCTGATCGGTGTAACCAATCTCGCTCCGGGCGATCTCGAAGATCATCGCGCCCACATCCAGGCGGAGGGCAGCACGGAAGGCCGCTCGAGCCATCTCATACGTCATCCCTCGCAGGTTCATGGCCGGAACCGTGAAGGTAGGGGAAACCTCGCCTCGGCCCCGTGCAGCGTAAAGCTCATGGATGGATGTCGGGAGGATCCCCAGGGCCTCGCCGATCTGGAAGATCCATCCGCGGGCTTCAGCTTTCTCCGCCGGCTCGCCGAAGACCGCCTGGCGGACCAGCGCATCGATCCCTTCCTGGCGGATCCAGGCGGGATCCCGAACCTCCACCCGGTTGTCGATCAGGGCCAGGGCCTCGCTCCACTTCGGCTGCTGGAGAAGATTTCGCGTGCCGCTCATTCGGTTGCCTCCTTCTTGCTGGATCGCTGGGGGGCCAGATTTTTTCTTCTCTTCGGGCGAAGTCGCCGTTTTGCGCGCCCAAGTTCACTCCGGCGCAGGTGGGGCTTCCTCTGGTCCTTTCTCTCCTCCCCTCTTTGCTCGCTTTCCACGCCGCCGGCGGGAGGGTTCGACAGACGTCTCCAGCGGCGGAGCTTCCACCATCGGGGGAGCCGGCTCTGAGGCCGCATGCTTCTCCAGGGCTTCCACTGGAGGGAAAGCGGCCTCCGCTTCTGAAGCTGGCTCCGGGGGAGAGGCGGGCGCTGCAGGGACTTCCGGTTCTATCTCCGCATGGGCTGGAGCTTCCACTGAAACCCGAACCACCCGACGGAGCTCCGCCAGCCCGATCTTGACCAGGCGTCGGCAGAAGGGACACTCGCGGGTGCCGTAGCGGGCGTTCTCCGCCAGCGCCTGGGCCAGGATCGCCCCGGCCTCCTCCCGGGAGATCGAGAACGGCCGACTACAGTAAGGGCATCGCGTGCGAAGCATCAAGGCCTCCTGGACATACGCTCGGGGAATTGTCCGGAGTCACCCCGGACAATCGGCCATCACAAGATCGCTGGGGCTCATTTTACCACTGGAAGAAACGCCGGAGAGCCTGTTCCGCCTAACCCCAAAAGAATTCGAAGACCTCGTCCCATGACCTGCCCTTTGAGGGAGTAACTCCCAGAACGAGTTCGGACTATAATGAGGGTCATAAGCGGTTTTATCCTCGCCAGGGAGGTCCTGATGTTCTGCCCGCCAGGGACGACCGGAGCCATTCTGTGCATCGGGAACTTCGCCATCCGGGCCTATGGCCTTCTGCTGATGACCGGGATCCTGTTGGGAGCCTGGCTGGCCGCCGCGGAGGCCCGACGGCGAGGGGAGAAGCCGGATCACGTATGGGATGGCTTGCTGGTGGTTTTCATCCTGGGATTGATCGGCGCCCGTCTCTACCACGTGTTTTCCAACCCTGAGGGCGCGGTGGGCTGGTCCTACTATCGGGAGAACCCGATTAAGATCCTCTACATTTGGGAAGGCGGGCTGGCCATTTATGGTGCCCTTATTGGAGGGCTGGCTGGCTTCTTTCTTTATGCCTATCGACACCGCCTCGCCGTCTGGCGCTGGTTGGATATCGTGGCCCCTTCGCTCCTGGTTGGCCAGGCCATCGGGCGATGGGGGAACTTCTTCAACCAGGAGCTCTACGGTCCGCCCACCACGTTGCCCTGGGGGATCCCCATCGCCCTGGAACATCGCTTGCCCCAGCACCTGACCCTGCCGCCGGAAACCCGGTTCCACCCGGTGTTCCTGTATGAATCCCTCTGGAACACCCTGGGCTTCCTGATCCTGTTTAACCTGAATCGGCGGCTCGGCCATCGATTGCGGGAAGGCGACCTCTTCGCCCTCTATCTGATCTGGTATCCCATCGGGCGGCTGTGGATCGAGAGCCTGCGGCCGGATGCATGGAAGATTGGGAGCATCGCTGCGGCTCAGATCTTCTCGCTGATTGCCATGGCGGCCGGGCTGGCGATCCTGATCCGCAACCGGGTCTGGAAGCGGGTTCCTACCACCGGCGGTGGTCCGGCAATGGAACATCCATCCGGGACGCCGCATTCCTGAACAATGGAAAAAGAGGCGTGGCCCCCTTCTCTTGCCTCCTCTGGAAGAGCTCAAAGGACACGGCCTCTACAGGAGGGCAATCCGGAGCATGCATAGATGTGGATCCGACGGGGAGTGGGCGCGGTCCTGGGCGCGGTCTTCATCACGGCACTGGGGGCAGCACTGGCGGTTTCACGAGCAGAGGAAGAGGATCCCTTCTGCGCCAGCTGTCACCTGCGCCCGGAGCAGACCTATGTGGGGCGGGCCACCGCCGCCCGGGCGGGTCGGGCGGTCGATCTGGCCGCCGCCCACGCGGCCGCTGGGATCTCGTGCGTGGGGTGCCATCGGGGCGATCAATCCCTCCCCCAGCATGCCCTCGCCCTCACGCTGGGGGCCTGGAACACCGCCCGCACCCCGTTCGTCTCTCCAGACATCCCATATCACCCCGTGCATCTTCCTGCCCTCCCCGAAGCCGGATGCTGGCTCTGCCACATCCGGGAGCCCGAACGAGGGGGCGTTCGACCGGGCGAGCTCAACCCGGTGACCATGGAGGGCTTTGAGAACCATTTCCATACGGATTTGCTTCAACCGGGCCTTCGCACATCCGTGCGTTGTGTGGATTGTCATCGCGCTCATCAGGAAAGCCTGGAGGCCTTTTTCATGATTCGGGAGATCGTCATCCCGGCCTGCGAGCGCTGCCATCGGGAGGTCGGCCGGGGGCCGATTCAGATGGGACCGTGATCCTAATGCCCGGATTCACACTCGTGGTGGGATGCGTTTGGCATCCGCTTTTTAGGGGAACGCTTATCACGGGCACTTCGCTTCGCCCCGTGCCCGACTACGAACAAGGGGTTTTTCCTGTTCGTAGTAGGGCACGTAAGTGCCCGTCCTCTTTTTGGGAACGCTTAATGACGGGCACTTCGCTTCGCTTCGTGCCCTACTACAAACAAAGTTTTCCTGTTCGTAGTAGGGCACGCAAGTGCCCGTTCTTTTTGTGAACGCCTGTGACGGGCACTTCGCTTCGTGCCCTACTACAAACAGGGACTCTTCATCCGTAGTAAGGCACGTCCGTGCCCGTTCTTTTTGCGAACGCCTGGAACGAGCGCTTTGCTACGTGCCTATTACAAATGGGAGGCTCTTGTTCATAATCACGAGGCCCTGGCCAGGAACCTCCCGCCGGATTCTCCGGAGTGCCGATGAAGCCGCAACGCTGGTTATTTGTTTCAGTGCCGCTCTGGGGCCACCTGGATTACGGGGGCTACCTGGAGCTGGCGGTTGCCCTGGCCCGGCGAGGCCATCGTGTGCTCTGGGCCAGCGGCCCCCTGGTGCAGGAGACGGTGGTCCGCCGCGGTCTACCCTTCGTGCCGCTTCCCTCCGTGGGCTGGCGATGGCTGCCGCCGCTGCGCCCGGATCTTTCCCCTATGGAACGCCAGCGGCAGCGGCGGGAGCGTGCCCTGGACACCTGGCTTCATCCTGAAGAGCACGCGCGGACATTGCGCGCCCTGGGGTCCTGGATCGAGACATGGCGGCCCGATGGGCTTGTCGCGGAGCCCTTCGCCGGCGCGGCGGCGTGGGCGGCGGAGCGCTACGACCTTCCCCTGATTGTGGTAGGTTTCCCGGCCGGCCGCTGGTCGGCTCCCCGAACCCCGGAAGCCCATGAGGATCTCCAGCGGGCGCAGGACCGGCTGGCGCACGTCGCCGCGGAGCTGGGCCTGACCGGGCGTTACTGGCGGGTGGATCCCTTCCCTCAGATCACCTCCCCGCTGGCCCACATCGTCTTCTTCCTGGCTGCCTGGTTCTCGGATCTGGAGGTGCTGGATCCCCAGAACCGGTTCTTCGGCGGCCACCCGAAAGGTCTGATCCCAAACCTCCCTCGAAGCGCTCATCCCCGCGTCCTGATTACCCTGGGCAGCACGTTCACCGAGGATCCCGCTTTCTTTATCGGCGCGGCCCGCGCCGTGCAACATCTGGGCGGAGAGCCCGTTGTGGTCCTCGGACGCAGCCCCTTCGCGCTGGAGCTACGCCAAGCGGTGCGCCGCGCGCTGCCCGACGTTCCCTTGCACGATTGGGCGGATTATGACCAGATTTTCCCCACGCTGAATCTGGTGATCCACCATGGGGGAATGGGAACCACCCATACGGCCCTCATCTATGGCGTCCCCCAGCTGATCGTCCCGCATGCGGGGGAGCAGCATCTGCAAGCCCGGCGGGTGGAGGCGGCGGGCGTAGGGCGGGCGCTGCGACCATCCGAGGCCACTCTGGAGCGATGGCGGGAGACTATCGCCGGTTTGCTGGAGGAAAGCAGCTTCCGGGAACAGGCCCAACGCTGGGCCGCGCGCATGCATGCCGCTGGGGGACCGGAGGAGGCCGCTGACGTCCTTGAGGGACGACTGGGGGGCTAACGCCCCGCCAGGAACACCCCGGTCAGGATCAGCGCCATGCCGCCCAGGACCCACCCAGAGAGCGGCTCCCCAAGCCACAGGGTGCCCCAGATCACCGCGAAGATGGGGTTCAGATAAGTGACCAGCGAGATCCCCACCACTCCTACTCGCTGCAACAGGCGGTAATACATCACATACGCAATCGCGGTCCCCAGCACGGCCAGCGCCAGCATGGCGGCGATGGAAGCGGGGGATGGCGAAAGGGTCCATGGGCGATCCAGGATCAGGCTGAGAGGCAACACCATGACCCCTCCGCTGAGCAACTGTCCGATAGCCGCCTCGATGGGCGGGACGCCCCGCAGGGCTCGCCGGGCGAAAACCGTAGCCCCTGCGTAGGACATCGCGGCGATCAGCACGGCAACTTCCCCGAGCAGATAGGAACGAGCCGCACGTCGGAGATCCGGAAAGAGCAGGACGATGATCCCCAGGAACCCAACGAGCAATCCGGCGAGCTGACGCCGGGAGGGCTGTTCCTCCCGCAGCATCAGGCTGGTCATGCCAGCGGTCCAGAGGGGCATGGTGGCGATGAGCACCCCCGCAAGCCCGCTGGCGAGGGTCTGCTCGCTCCAGGCGATCAGCGTGTGGGGAAGCGCCGCGTTGAAGAAACCCATCGCCAAGAACGCCCCAGGAGGGGGATCCCCGAGGGATTCCCGTCGTCGACGGCTGCGAAACAACATCAGTAACGCCGCGCCGATCAGCAACCGGCCCGCCACAAACGTGAGAGGTGGGATGGTTCTCACCCCTACTGCGAAAAACAGATATGAACCGCCCCAAATGGCGCCCAGCGCGAAAAGGAGGAACAGATCGCTGCCTTTCATCGGGCCTCTTAGTCTTATACCTGTCCCATCCACCGCAGGGCGGCTTCGGCATTGAAAATGGCAGCGCCCGCGGCGCCCCGGATGGTGTTGTGAGTGAGAGCCACGAACTTCAGAGTGAAGACCGGGCATTGCTGCACCCGCCCCACCACCACACTCATGCCGCCCCCTGTCATCCGATCCAGGCGCGGCTGCGGCCGGTCAGGCTCCGTCCGCACCACGATGGGCGCAGTGACCGCGCTCGGGAGATCCGATACCTCTTCCGGCGGGCGATAACCCGCCATCGCCTTCATCGCTTCCTCTGGGCCCATCGGCTCCTCCAGCTCCACCGACAGACAGACCAGATGCCCATCCAGGGTGGGAACCCGGTTCGTCTGGGCGCTCAGGCGGATAGGCGCTTCCTCCACCATTCCATCCCGCAGCTGTCCCAGAAGCTTGCGAGGTTCTGTCTCCAGTTTTCCTTCCTCGCCCGGAATGTGAGGGAGGACATTATCCGCGATCTCCATCGCGGAGACTCCGGGATAGCCAGCCCCCGAGAGGGCCTGAAGGCTCACCAGATGGACCCGACGGACCCCATAGGGCATCAGGGCCTTAAGGGGGAGGACAGCCGCTGTGGTGGTGCAATTGGGGTTCGTCACCAGGGCACCGGACCATCCCCGGGCCTCCTGTTGACGCGGGAGCAGCCCCAGGTGATCGAAGTTGACATCCGGCATCACCAGCGGCACGTCGGCGGCCATCCGGTAGGCGGAGGCATTGCTGGCCACCAGATAGCCGGCAGCGGCGAACCGAGGCTCGACCTCGCGGGCGATGTCCGATGGGAGCGCGGAAATCACGATCTCCGCGTCGAATCCCGGCTCGGTCGGCTGCACGACCATTGGGGCAGCCCACTCTGGCATCGGGGCGCTCAGCAGCCAGCGGCATGCTTCCCCATATCGGCGGCCCACGGAGCGATCGGACCCCGTCAACGTGACCACGCGGAACCATGGATGATGGCCCAGCAGGTGCACCAGCCACTGGCCGACCATCCCTGTGGCGCCCAGCACCGCAACCCGAAAAGAGGGCTTCGAGCTCATCATGGCCTCCACTCCATTTGCCCAAGATTAAGTGACTGGAGTTTGGACAAAGCATGCCACATCCAGCACAAGAAAAGACGGCGACTACGTCTTCTGACGCGCCGACGCAGCAGGCTTATTGGAGGGTAAGGCGATATATTAGCCGATGTAGTGTTGCGATGTGAAGCAATTGTATGACAGTTGTGCCCGGGGATCCAGCTCCATTTCCATCCGGCGGGAGGAGGTAGAAGATGCCCGAGGCTCTCCCTATCCCATTTCAATATAAATAGGAGTTACGCAGTTGAAAGCTCTAAAGGTGGGACGGAATGGCCCCACCCCCCTTTCTCCCCCCTCCCCACGGACCTTTGGGCCGTGGGGAGGGGGGAGAAAAATCCTTTTGGGGGCGAAGCGGGGCGCCTTTAGCCCCCCGCTCCCCTGGAGCGCAAGCCGGCAAGGGAAGATCGGAAAGTCCAGAGATCGCTCCCCCCTAATCGTCGCATGCTGATCTTCCATCCCTAGCTTTTTCCCTGCCTCCCAACCAGGAAATTTCCCAGGCCCCAAACCCGGCGACCTCCCAGCACCTCGCTAAACAAGCTTCTTTTATGCTGAGAATCAGGAAGTCCTGAGCAAGGAGCATCCGCGATGGTTCAGGAAATCCAAACCCGGATACGCGCCCTGGCGACCCGACGGACGTTTCTGGCGCGATTCGCCAGCGGGATCTTCGCCTCCCTGATCGCCCCGGCCGTCGCCTCTGGCGTCCTGGATCAGGTTGAGGCAGCCTCCCAGGAGCACGCAGGGGCCGATCTGGCCCCCATGCCGGAGCTCCCGGAGGGATTAAACGGTCAGCACCCCATCGAGCGCATGATAGAGGACCTCCGACGGGCTTTACAACAGAAGCCAGTAGACCAGCGGCGTTGGGCGATGGTGATTGATCTCCGCAAATGCGTGGGATGCTACGCCTGCACCGTGGCCTGCGTCGCCGAGAACAAGCTGCCCCCGGGCATCGCTTACCGCCCAGTGATCACAGAAACCCGGGGCACTTACCCAAACGTCTCCCGCCGGTTCATTCCACGGCCATGCATGCAGTGTGAAAACCCTCCATGCGTCCCCGTGTGCCCGGTCCAGGCCACATGGAAGCGCCCCGATGGCATCGTGGTCATCAATTACGATCAATGCATCGGGTGCCGCTACTGCATCACCGCCTGTCCCTATGCCGCCCGATCCTTCGATTCCGGCTACTTCTACAGTGACTTTGAGGGTGGATCCCCTCAACCCTATGAGCTGCTCCCCTCACCGGAATACGGTGAAGGCCGTGTGCGCCGCCGGGATGCCTCGCCGGTGGGGAACGTGCGCAAGTGTCATTTCTGCCTCCACCGCATCGAGCGGGGGGAGCTGCCTGCCTGCGTTCTCTCCTGTATGGGTCGGGCGACTTACTTTGGGGATCTCCATGATCCCCAAAGCCTGGTCTCCGAACTGGCCAGCCGGCCGAACGCCATCCGGCTGAAGGAAGAGATGGGCACCGAACCCAAAGTCTTCTACCTGGTATGAGGGAGGTCCAGGATGATCGCCACCCGGAAGATTTCCCGCAGGGATTTCCTGAAGATGGCCGGCGCCTCGGCTGGAGGCCTGGCGGCCATGGCCGCGCTGGGCAGCGGGTTCCGAACCCTGAGCGCCCATGAGGCCCGGCAGCAACAGGAATCCGGCTCCCGCGTGGTCTACACGGCCTGCGTGATGTGCCCGGCCGAGTGCGGCCTCGAGGTCCACGTGGAAAACGGGATCGTTTCGAACATCTACGGCAACATCCACGTCCCTTATAACTCCGGCACCGTATGCGCTAAAGGGGTCGCCAGCCTGCAGCTGGTATACAACGTGAACCGGATCAAGTATCCGATGATCCGGGTTGGAGAGCGTGGGGAAGGCAAGTTCAAGCGGGTCTCCTGGGAAGAGGCCTTAGATTACATCGCCACCAAGCTCATTGAGATCAAACAGAAATATGGTCCCGAAGCTGTGATCATGGATTGCGGCGACGTGACCGATCGCGACGCCTATTACTATCTCTTCCGAGCCTTTGGCCACATAAATTATAACA
>JAUQQB010000405.1 GCA_030550075.1 Chloroflexota bacterium
TTTCATCAGAGGCGATCGCCGGCCGGCGCTGCGATCCGCTTCCGCTCTCCTCTTCTGCCTTGCTAAGGAACAGTCCTCTCCCTCTCGGTTATCGGTTCGGGAACCGGGGAGGCCTGGAAGGGATAAACGGTCAAACGGCTACAGCAAGCGTTTCGCCAGCTTCCAGATTTCATCAAACATCTCCGACGTCAAACGCCCGGTCTGGGTATTCTGACGGCTGGGATGGTAGGAGGTGATCAGGGTGGGCCATCCCGCGCCCAGCGGATAAACTCCCGCGTGACGGAAAGCCGGACGTGGTCCATCGTAACCCAGGACGCGAAGGGCGGCCAGAAAGCCCTCCGTGGCGATCTGGCCCAGGGTGACCACCACCCGGATCCGGGGCAGGGCCTGGAGCTCCCGGATCAGGTAGGGCAGGCAGTTCGCCTGCTCCTCCCGGGACGGCCGGTTATCCGGCGGCGCGCAGCGCACCACGGCCGTGAGATACACATCCCGCAGAACCAGCCCATCCTCCCGGTGGGCCGAGATCGGTTGATTCGCGAAGCCGGCCCGATACAGCGCGGCGATCAGGAAATCCCCCGAGCCATCACCCGTGAACATCCGCCCGGTCCGGTTGGCCCCATGGGCGGCCGGCGCCAGCCCAACCACCAGCAAGCGGGCCTGGGGATCGCCGAAGCCGGGGACCGGGCGCCCCCAATACTCCCAGTCCTGGAACTGCCGTCGTTTCGTTCGGGCCACCGCCTCTCGATAGGCTACCAGGCGGGGGCATCGGCGGCACTGAATCACTTCCTGGGCGATGGGATCCAGAGATTCCCGCATCGGAAGACTGCTCCCATGATTGAGACAACTGTGAGCAGTTGTTCTACAATTGTCCCGTTACTTGTGCTGCACCACGCAAATTCTCAAAGAGCCCCTTTGTCTCCTGGGTTTTGGGGATGAGACAGATGTCAAAGGCGCCCGGCCCAGCCCCAAAATCAACGTGGGGGAGGGGCGCTTCCACTCTTCTTAGCAGAGGTCAGCGGCGCAAGTCCTGCTTTACATTTAGACGCTTTTCTCCTGCCCCGGGTTTCGCTCTATGAAGAGAGCTTTTTAGGCCGGGTAAGGCTGCCGAAGGCAACCCCGCCCATCCCCAAAACCTCGGATAGAGGGATTGGCGAATTTGTCCAAGGTTCCATCAGAAAGCCTTGCTGAATGACACGGCGGCTCGGATGAATTTCGGTGTAAACTGATAATCGCTCAAAACGGTGTGGGCCCGGCTCATCCCAACGGGAGAAGGGATGGCCGGGGCCTGCGTATGGATTCTAATCCAGAAGGCGAAAGGGGGTGGCGATGGAGACCTTTGTTTCTTTGCTTTTGCTACTGGTGTGCGGCGGCCTGATCCTCCTGGCTCTCCTCGGCTCCATGATCCGGATCGTCCCCGAATACCAGCGGCTGGTGGTGTTCCGCCTGGGGAAGGTGATCGGAGCCAGGGGGCCGGGGCTGGTGCTCCTGATCCCTGTGGTGGATCGGGCGATCACGGTGGATCTGCGGGAGCAGTTCCGGGAGATCCCCCAGCAGACCTCGATCACCAAAGACAACGCTCCCATCGGCATCGACTTCCTGATCTACTGGCGGGTGGTCGATCCGGTTCAGAGCGTGGTGCAGGTGCGGGATTTCGTCTCTGCCGCCGTCGGGATCGCCACCACGACCCTGCGGGCGGTCATCGGCGACATCCTGTTAGACGATGTGCTGGCCAAGCGGGAATACATCAACCAGGCCCTGCGGGTGAAGCTGGACGAGGTCACCGAGCGCTGGGGGGTGAAAGTCACCGCGGTGGAGATCCGCGAGATCCAGCCTCCGCGGGATGTGCTGGAGGCGATGACCCGGCAAATGTCGGCGGAGCGTAACCGCCGCGCTCTGGTCACGGAGGCGGACGGCAAGCGGGAGGCAGCGGTGAAGGTTGCCGAGGGCGAGAAGCAGGCGGCCATCCTGAAGGCGGAGGGCGAGAAGCAGGCAGCCATCCTCCGGGCAGAGGGCGAGCGCCAGGCCCAGATCCTGCGCGCGGAGGGCTTCTCGATGGCCCTGGAGCGCATCTTCAGCGTGGCCCGCACCCTCGACGCCAATACGATGACCCTGCAATACCTGGAAGCCCTCAAGGCCCTGGGGGCCAGCCCGGCCACCAAGTTCGTTTTCCCGATGGAATTCACCCGGCTGATCACGCCCCTCTCGAACCTGGTGGGGAATGCAGGCTCTCAGAGCTCGCCGCAGGGTGAAGAGTCTTCGCGTTAGGCGGAGGACCCAGGTTCGCAGGGTGTGGATCGCCTTCGACAGCCCGCCATCCCGTGAGAATTCCGGAGGATCCCCTCATGACGGCGCGCATCCTGGATGGACGGGCCATGGCCGCCCGATGGCGGGAGTGGGTGAAGGCCCAGGTGGAAGCCTTTCGGGCTCGGACCGGCCAGGTTCCTGGCCTGGCTACGGTGTTAATCGGTGACCATCCGGCCTCGCAGACGTATGTGCAGGCCAAGCAGAGCGCCTGTGCCGCGGTGGGCATCCGCACCTTCAGCCATTGCCTGCCCGCGGATGTCGATCGGGGAACCGTGATGGAGCTGTTGGGAACCCTGGCCCGTAGCCCGGAGGTTCATGGGATCCTGGTGCAATTGCCCTTGCCGCCCCATCTGGATGAAGAGGAGATCCTCAGTGCCATCCCCATCGAGAAAGATGTGGACGGCTTTCACCCGCTGAACATCGGCCGTCTGGGGCTGAGGGGGCGGGATCCCTATTTCATCCCCTGCACGCCGCTGGGGATCTTGGCTATGCTTCAGGAGGCCGGGATCCCCATCGCCGGCCGTCGAGCGGTGATCCTGGGCCGCAGCCGGATCGTGGGGCTTCCCATGGCCCTCCTGCTCCTCCGCATGGACGCCACGGTGACGATCTGTCACTCCCGGACCCCCGATCTGGCCGCGCTGACGCGCCAGGCCGATCTTCTGATCGCCGCGGTCGGGCGCCCAGGCCTGGTGCGAGGGGAGATGGTGCGGCCCGGCGCGGTGGTGATCGATGTGGGGATCAATCGGGTGGCGGACCCGCAGGCCCCACGGGGTTACCGGCTGGTCGGCGATTTGGCTTTTGAGGAGGTGGCGGCCGTCGCCAGCGCCATCACCCCCGTTCCAGGAGGAGTGGGCCCGATGACAGTAGCCATGCTGCTGGTGAATACGTTGAAGGCCGCCCAGCGTCAGGTGGAAGGATCCGCCTCGCCATGGCTGGAGTCGTTGCCAGCCTGAGGCGGGGCGGCAACCCGTTATGGGAAAATGGAAAATAGGAGTTACGCAGTTGAAAGCTCTAAAGGTGGAACGGAATGGCCCCACCCCCCCTTCTCCCCCCTCCCCACGGCCCTTTGG
>JAUQQB010000406.1 GCA_030550075.1 Chloroflexota bacterium
GACTGGAGGAAGCGGGGGATCTGGCCGGGGAGATCCGGACGCAATTCGCCGCCGAGCTCAGTCCGGCGGAGGCGGATCTCCTCGATCGCCTGGAGCTGGTCTTCGGGGAGGAATCCACGGCCTCTCCTATTGGGGAGGGGTTCTTCCACCCGGCTCCGCCTCTATGGGGGCGTCCCTGGATCGATCTGGCGGAAGCCCTGGCGCCGGAGCAGGCGCCGCTGCTGTTGAACCTGTATGGCTGGATCCTCACCCTGCAGGGGATGCCGGAGGCGGCGGAGGCCTGCCTCCATCAGGCGCTGACGATCGCGGAGGCCACCGCGCAATGGCCTCATGTCGTGATGAGCTGCAACCTGATGGCGTATTTGCAGGATCTGCGCGGGGATTTCACCGGGGCCCAGGCCTGGCTGAACAAGGGGTTGCAGCTGGCCCGGCGGGTTCCGGAGATGGACTGGAGCACCATCTGGGCGCGGATCTTCCAGGGGTATCTGGCCCTGCGGGCCCGCCAGCTGGAGGAAGCGCACGCCCAGTTCCGGAGCGTGCTGACGCTCCTGAAGGATCGGTCGGCCCTGCGGGCCCACCGTCTGAGCGCCCAGATCGGCCTGGGGATGGTCTTTTTAGCCCGGGGGGATCTGGAGCGGGCGACCGCGCTGTTGGACGAGGCCCTGGCCCAGGGACGGGCGGTGGATGCCGTGGCCCGGAGCGTGGGGCTGGTGGGAGAGGCCCGTCTGGCCCGCATGCGTGGACACTGGGAGGAAGCGCGGGCGTTGCTAAATCAGGCCCTGAGCTACACCGGACACCGGGGGCTGGTGGTGGAGTTTGTGCACGCCGCGGTCGAGGCCGGCCGCTGGGCCCGGGCGGTGGGACGAGCGGAGGAAGCCCGTTCGATCCTGGAGGAAGCCAGCCGCTGGGCCGACGCCGCCGGCTTCCATCCGGCGGCCCTGACGGCCCGGATCGCGCTGGGGAAAGTGCTCCGCGCCGCCGGGGATCCCCGCGCGCTGGAGATCGTTCGCGAGGAGGCCCGCCGTCTCTGGCAAACCCTGGCCGCCCATCTCCCGGGCGGAGAGCCGGTCGAGCGCTATCTGGTGCCCCGGGAGGTGGTGGAATCGATGTAGGGGCGGGTCCGAGATCTACCCCGCATATGGGAGAACGGACTCTTCCCCAGCAGCGCTGGAGGCGATAACCGGTGATGCTCATTCGGGCGTCAGGCGAGGGGAAGGCGGACCTTGGCGAGCGAAACCGCAGGGCGGCGCGCCCATTAGGGCGCGCCGCCCTGTTTCCGCCTCTGTTCTGGCAGGGTCTTTGAGATCATCGCCCGGGATGGGGCCTATGGTCCGAAGTTCCGCATAACCAGCGGGAGGTAAATGCGGAATGGATTCACGAAGGTTTGCGCTGCATCTTCCACCGTCTGGCTGCTCGCAGCGCCATTCACTGTGACCACGTTCTCCACCCAGCCCTGGCCGCTCTGAGCCTGCACCCGGAAGCGCATCGTCACGGTCTCGCCGCCGTTCACCCAGCCGGACCAGCGGGCCTCCCGGGCGATGAGGTCCAGGAAGAGGCTACCCTTGCTGGCCCACTGGGAGCCAGGCACGAACTCCACCCTCGCCGGCAGCGGGTCGCTCAGAGTGACGTACTCCCGGTCGGTGCCCAGGTTCTGGAGGGTGATGGTGTAGGTGAAGACGTCTCCCTCCCGCACCCACTCGGCGCTGGCGGATTTGTCCACGTTGAGGAGCACCGTAGGCGTGATGATGTGAATGGTGACCGGGATTTCCAGCGCCGTCGGGGCCGAGGCCGGGCCGAGGTAGAGCAGGCCCTCCCAGGTGGTGCCGGGCGTGGTGGTCTTGGTGAAGGTCACGGTGAAGGTCACCGGCGTGTTGGCGTTGATCGTCCCGGTGGGCAGGCCGCTCACCACCAAGTCTGTGCCCTGGATGACTCGCAGGAGCAGATTAAAGGTGCCGGGCGTGCCGGACCAGTTGTCCACACAAACCTGATAGGACCCATCCGGCGGCCGCTTCACCCGCACCTGCTCCCAGGCCATGGGCGTAGTGGAGGAGGCGCTCACCGGCCCGAAGAGGTAGAGGTCGATGTCGGCGATGTTGCTGCTCCAGGCTGTGGCCTCAATCAATCCGCCGTTAGACACGGAGAAGGAATAGGGCCAGTCGCACACCCCCGAGGCAGGAGGCAGGTTGACGTTGCTCCAGGACCGCGGCCGGCTCAGGCCGAAGGCGAGCGCGCCCAGGCCCTCGGTAATGGTGTAGGCTGTGGTGAAGGTTTCCACCCAGGAGTCGCCGAACTGGAGCGGTGAGGGGTTGACCACGTTGCTGGTGGTGATGATCACTGGCGCGGGAACTGCCTGGACCTGATAGGCCCGGCCGACGATGGGCTCACCGAACTGAGTGCCGGCGTAGAGCACATTGTGCAGGGCGATGAAGCCCAGGCCGTCCCGGATCTCGCCGGCCACCACCTCCCGCGGCCCGCCGGTGGCCGTGTTGAACTGGAAGCGGCCGCTGCCCATATAGGTGTCGTTGCTCCCGCCCACCAGTTCCACGCCCTGCGGGCCGAAGAAGGCCGGGTCGGAGGTGGAGTAGAAGTCCGGTGCCGCCGCGTAGACCCAGGTGTCCACGTCGGTGTACTGCGGCGGAGGAGGCAACGTGGGCGCTTCCCTGTAGAGCCCGACATCGTCCACCTGCCACCACCAGTCGAAGTTGGCGTTGTAGTAGTGGAAGCGGATCATCACGTTCGGCTTACCGGCGGCTATGGCCGAGATGTCAATCACCGCCATCTTCGGCCCCCGGTCGCTGCCCGAATCGCGCCGCCAGACATTCGTCCAGGTGCTGCCGCCATCAATGCTCACGTCCACATCGGCGACTTCGCTGGGGCCTCCGGAGTACCAGAAGAAGTCGTATTTGAACACCAGGTAGACGGTGGTTTCGGCGGAGAGGTTCAGCACCGGCGTGCGCAATTCGGTGTCCATGTTGACAAAACCGGCACAGTCGCTATCGGCAATGGCGAAGTTACCGCTGCCGCCGGTATAATTGGTGCGTCCACATGGGTTATTGAAGGCCCACACCGCGCCGGTGCCTGCGTTATCTATCACCGTCCACCCGGATGGCAGGGATGTGCCAGAGAAGTCCTCGTAGAAGATGGGGGTAGGCGGCGGAGGCGGAGGCACCGGGTTGATCCACTGGGTGTCCACGATCATCGCCTTGCCAGGGCCGGCGGTGCCATTGGGGATGTCAAAGTAGTAGAGTTTCCAGTCGCCCGACTCGTAGCGCCAGGCCCAGTCAAAGCCGCCGAAGAGGTGGCCGTTGTCGTAGGGCTGGTTCCCGATGGGCTCGGTCAGCGAAGCCGCGCCGAAGTCGAAGGTCGGCGAGCT
>JAUQQB010000407.1 GCA_030550075.1 Chloroflexota bacterium
CATGACCCAAAAGCAGGCCGGCCACCCGCCAGCCGGCGGCGTCCGCCAGCGCCCGGGATTTGGAGAGCAACTCCAGCGAGACCCGCTCCAGAACGCCCTCTTCGTGTTCCAGGTAGACCCAGAGCGCAGGTTGGGCCTCATCCGGACCATAAAGGGAGGCTGCCATCGTATGTTTACCTCTTTTAGAGGGTGTCTGGAAATTCCGTTATGGGCTATGAGTACGGAGGCGTGTCAAGCGTCTGATCATCTGTTCGTCGTCGGGCACGGAGCGACGCGGAGTGCCCGTCTAAGCGTTTCCAAAAAAGAACGGGTACGGACGCGCCCGACTACGAACCGCAAGACCCTGCTCAGCCATATCCAGCAAATTTTCGGACACTCTCTTAGGAGTTCCTCTGGCAACGCGAGGCTCGAGAACGGAATGTTACACGGCCATCGCCGCGAGCTCCGCCACGTCCATCACCCGCATCCTCTGGATGCCCAACCCTTTCAGGCTGTCCTCCAGACAGGCCATACAGAAGGGGCAGGCCGTGACGATCACCTGAGCCCCAGTTTCCAGCGCTTCCTGGACCCGGAGATCGGCGAAGCGCTCCCCGGCCCGGGTCTCGAGCCACATCCGCCCGCCCCCGCCTCCACAGCAAAGGGCGTCCGGCCCGAAGTGGGCCATCTCTACCCGCTCCAGGCCCGGGATGGCGTCCAGCACCCGTCGCGGCGCCTCGTATTCGCCGCTCCGCCGACCCAGATAGCAGGGGTCATGGTAGGTGACCCGAAGAGGGACCTCCCGCGAGAACCGGAGGCGGCCTTCCTCGAGCAAACGGGCCAGATACTGGGTGTAGTGATATGGTCGGAACTCCGCCTGGAAGCGCGGGTAGTGGTTCTGGAACACCTCATAGCAATGGGGCGAGGTGGCGATCAGCTCCCGCACCCCTGCCTCCGCGAAGCGCTTCGCGTTGTTCTGGGCGATCTCATAGAAATAGGGGCGATGCCCGAGGCTCTTCACCGCCTCCCCGCAGCAGGGCTCGTCGTCCCCCAGCGTGCCGAACCGAACGCCAGCGGCCCGAAGGAGCTGCACGATGGCCCGGGCGACCTTCTGAGCCCGCCGATCATAAGCGGAGGTGCAGCCCACATAGTAAAGGATCTCATGCTGCTCCGGATCGAAGCGGGGAACCTCCAGATCCCGAGCCCATCGGCTCCGGTAAGAGGGGGGCTGGAACCACGGGTTGTTGTTCCAGTAAACTGACCAGAGGACGGAGGACAGGCCCCGGGGGACCCGACGCTGTTCCCAGGCATATTCGCGGAGGCTTTGAAAGACCTCGGCGACCGGGACGCCGCGGGGGCACAGGGCTTCGCACTGGGCGCACGCAGCGCACAGCCAGAGGCTCTCATCGCCGTCCAGGAGACCCACCTGAGCCCGACGCATCATGGTCCGCACCGAGAAGGGCTCACGGCGGACAAGACCCCAGGGGCAGGCGGCGGTGCAGACCCCGCACTGATAGCAAAGGGCCATCGCCCCCCGCGTCTCCTGGAACAGGCGCTCCCACAGGGCTTCATCCGGGGTGAGGACCATCGGCGCTTGCATCATTCGCCTCCTGCGGTCTCAGTGTAGGGGCGCAGTGCCACTGCGTCCCTGCTGGCCCGCTCCGGGGCCGGGACCGCTTCCCCACGCAGCTTGCGGACATAGCGGCGGACGACCTCATCCATCTCCTTCAGTTTCTCCGCAAACTCCTTGCCCTCCGCCGCCGAGATCCACCGCAATTGTAGCCGCTCCGGCTCGATCCCCATCCGCGTGAACTTCCGCTGCCAGTACTGGAACCGCTTCCATGTCTGTCGGTTGGCGTAGTTGTAATGGCAATCCGAGCCGGTCTCCGTCAGCCGACAACCGGTGATCAGGACCGCGCCGGCCCCCTTCTCGAAGGCGCGGGCGATGAAATCCTCCTCGAACCGACCGGAACACATCGTCCGGATGATCCGCGAGGAAGGCGGATATTGCCGCTTCTCAATCCCGGCGAGATCCGCCCCGGCATAGGAGCACCAGTTGCAGGTGAAGACAATGCACTTCTCCTCGGGCCGCTCGGCCAGGGCGGCGTCGATCTGGGCCAGGATCTGCTCTTTGGTGAAGAAGGGCATGAGGATCGCATCCGTCGGGCACTCCGCCGCGCAGGTGCCGCAGCCCATACACGCGGCCTCCAGGATGCGCACCTTCCCCACCTTCACCGGCCCGGTGGGCTCGATGGCGTTGAAGGGGCAAACTTTCACACAGCGCATGCACCCGATGCACTTCTCCAGATCCACCCGTGCGGTCAGCGGCTCCTTCTCAATGACGCCCCGCGCGAGCAGAGCCCCCGCCTTGGCCGCGGCCGCCAGCCCCTGTGCGATCGCCTCCCGGACATCCTTGGGACCCTGGGCCGTGCCCGCCAGGTAAATGCCCTGAACGGCGGTCTCCGCCGGCCCCAGCTTGGGATGCAGCTCCATCAGAAAGCCGTCTTCGCTGCGGGAGAGCCGGAGCTGCTCCGCCAGGCCATCCGTCGCCGGCCGCAGGCCGACCACCAGAACCAGGAGATCTGTCGGGAGGCGAAGATGGGTCTGCAACAGGTGATCGTAGAAAATCACATGGCCGTCCTCGAAGGTGATGGCCTCCTGCGGCGGGCGGTCCGGATCGTAGCGGAAGAACTGGACGCCCTCCCGCATCGCCTGCTCGTAAAGCTCCTCGGCATTGCGGCTGTAGGTGCGGATCTCCCGGTAGAGCACCCGCACCTTCTTGCCCATCCGCCGCAGGCGCAGGGCCTGGCCGATCATCGAGGTGCAGCAATAGCGGGAGCACCCCATATTCCCCTGCCGGGAGCCCACGCAGCCCACAAAGGTGATCCGCTCCGCCCCCACCGTCCCGCGCCGAAGCATCTCCTCCAGCTCAAGATTGGTGATCACGCGTGGATCCGACCCATAGCCGAGCTCGGTGGGCTGATAGGGCTCCGCTCCGGTGGCCATCACAATGGCCCCCACCTGCAGGGTGGTGCCATCGCTGAGGCGGGCATGGAAGTTCCCCACCACCCCGCCGATCGTTTCGATCTGCTTCCCCAGATGCACCCGGACGCCGCTCTGCAGCAGCTCCCGCTTTTTGGCCTCCACCAGCTCCCGGGCCCTCAGGCCGGAAGGCGAGAGCTCGTCCAGCCGGTTGAGCAGCCCGCCCAGCTCGCCGCTTCGCTCCACCAGATGGGTTTCGAAGCCCTGGCGGGCCAGTGCGATCGCCGCCGTCATCCCGGCGATCCCGCCGCCGATCACCAGCGCCCGCTGGGTCAGGGGGAGCTGGGAAGGCTCCCCGGGCGTCAGGCGCCGGGCTTTCTCCACCGCCATCCAGACCATGTCCA
>JAUQQB010000408.1 GCA_030550075.1 Chloroflexota bacterium
TCCGCATGGTGCGATCGGCCTGGGTGGAGCGGGGCGAGGATCCGGAGGAGGTCCACGGGTATCGCAGGGGCTACCTGCCCGAGGAGCGCCGGGCGATCGAAAAAGGGTTGCGGGAAGGGCGGATCCGCGCGGTCATCGCCACCAACGCCCTGGAGCTGGGGGTGGATATCGGCACGCTGGAGGCCTGTGTGATGGTGGGATATCCAGGGACCATCGCCTCGGTCCGCCAGCAGGCCGGGCGGGCCGGCCGACGGGCGCCGCTGAGCGTGGCGATCCTCGTGCTCACCGCCACCCCGCTCGATGAGTATCTCGCGGGGCATCCCGAATTCCTGCTCCGGAACTCCCCCGAGGCGGCCCGCTTCGATCCGGACAACCTGGCCATCCTGGCCGACCATCTGCGTTGCGCCGCCTTCGAATGGCCGCTGAGCCCGGGCGAGCCCTTCGCCCGGACGCTGGATACGGACTGGATCGTGGAGCGGCTGATCGCCGAAGGGGAGCCGCTTTATCGGAACCCGACCGACGGGCGGGTGTATTTCGCGGCCGATCGCTATCCGGCTCAGGAGATCAGCCTGCGGACCAGCACGGGGGATCGGGTGAGGATCCGACTGGGCGGGGAGAAGGGGGGTCGGGTCATCGGCGAGGTGGATCGCCCCTCCGCGCCCCGGCTGGTTCATCCGGGCGCGGTGTATCTGCATGAGGGCCTGGCGCATCGGATCGTCTCGGTGGATTGGGAGCAGGGGGAAGCCATCGCGGAGCCCTTTGAGGGGGATGAGATCACCGAGCCCATCGTCGAGGCGCGGTGGCAGCTGGATCAGGAGCGGGATCGGCGGGCTGGGGCATGGGTGAGCGGCGCATGGGGGGAGGTGACCATCATCAGCCAGGTGGTGGGCTACCGGCGCCTGCGGTGGCCGGGAGGGGAGCTGCTGGGGTGGGAGGAGGTGGAAACCCCCGAGGTGACCCTTCCCACGACCGCTTGGTGGCTGACCCTGCAGCCAGCGCTCGTGGAGCGCCTGAAGGAGGAGGGCATCCATATCGGCCCGCTCGATTACGGGCCGGAATGGGAGGCGATCCGCCGGAGGGTTCGGGCCCGGGATGGCTATCGCTGCCGCGTGTGCGGGGCTCCGGAGCCGCCGGGCCAGGCCCACGACGTCCATCACCTGCGGCCGCTTCGAACGTTCCAGGATCCGGCGGAGGCCCATTCCCCGGAGAACCTGATCACGGTCTGCCGGCGCTGTCATCGGCGTCTGGAGCAGATGCTGGGGACCCGCAGCGCCCTCTCCGGGCTGGCCCATCTGCTCCATGGCCTCGCCCCGATTTTCCTGATGAGCGACCCGGCGGACCTCGGCCTCCTGGTGGATCCGGAGAGCCGGGAGGCGGGTGGCCCCACGGTCCTGCTCTACGAGGGCGTTCCCGGCGGGGTGGGGTTCGCCGCCCATCTCTGGACGGTCCAGGAGGCCCTGTTAGAGGCAGCCCTGGAAGTGGTGCGCCGTTGCCCGTGCGAAAACGGATGCCCGGCCTGCGTGGGGCCTCCGGGAGAGATGCCGGATCTCAAGGGGGAAACCCGCCGGCTGCTCGAGGGCATTCTGGAGCGGGAGGGACGCTCGAGGGATCAGCGTGGGGGTCTTGAGTCGGGTTCACAGATTTTCTAAGCGGGCCACCCATTCATTGAAGTGGGGGCATCGAGCGCGAATCGTCGGGAGCCCGATCCGGGAAGCAATCAGGGGCCCGTGCAGAGCCTTGCGATATTCGGGAAAATAGCGGAGAATGCGCGCCGCCGGGTGGGTGTCGTTTCCTTCATTGATCTCTTCAGGCGACAGGCCCTCGATCTTCTCAATCAGCTCCGAGCCCTCTTTCACGTGTGGAAAAGCTTCCATGATTTGCCCCGGCTGGGCGAAAAGCAGGGCTTCGAACTCGTGGAGCGTTAAAAATGGGAGGAAGCGGGGATGCGCGATATCCTGGGCGAAGGCTTGCTCCAGGAAAGCAACCTGGTCATAGGGGCTGCCGACGGACAACATGGCTTTGCCCGGAAAATCTGAAGGCAGGCCGTAATAGTCCATCATCGTCGTGACCAGAACGGCGCTGGTGTCTTGCAGAAGACGGAGCACCTCCTGCTTCACTTGCCTGTAGGAGACAATGCCGCCTTTGAAAATATTTCCGGAGCGAGTGCGCTTGGTCCGGGCCAGGATGGGGATCGAGAGGATGTCCCTTTCCTTCAGATAGGGGCCCAGGACATCCCGGATGAACGTTTCCTCGGTCTGACCCTCCACGTAGATCAACACCTTCTTCATCGAGCCGGTCGGCCTCCGATCAGGTTCTTCTCCCAGAGGTCGCCCAGGCTATAGTCTTCCAGCCACCCGCTGATCTCATCGGAAGAAAGACGTCGAATGGAAGAGATCCCCTCCACCCGGTCCACAACGAGGATTTCGTCGGGCGAGAATTGATTGACCAGTGTTACGGACTGGGTAGCGAGGATGATCTGAGTATGTTCTGCTGCTGCCCGAACCATCTCCGTTAGCAACACGATCGCGTAGGGATGCAGGCCCAGCTCCGGCTCATCAATGATGATGGTCGCGGGCAGGCGATCCGGCGGCTGGAGGAAGAGCGTGGCCAGGCAGATGAACCGGAGGGTTCCATCCGAGAGGGCATGAGGTCCAAACAGCATGTCCGAGCCACGCTCCTGCCACTCCAGACGGATTTTGTCCGGGTTGAAAGGAGAAGGGCGCAAGACGAAGTCTCCAAAGAAAGGAGCAGCCATTCGGACGGTCTCCACGATATTCCGATAGGCGTGAGGCTCGGTTTCCCGCAACAGGTAGAGATAGGCAGCCAGGTTGGAGGCATCCGGACGCAGGAAGAGGTTGTCGTGGAGGTCGCCCATTTGCTTGACTTTGGCGGAATCGCTGGTGTCATGAAAATGATAGAGCTGCCAGGATTTCATGGCCTTCAGGACATACGAGGCGACACTGTCCTGCAATGCCCACTCAGGAAGAAGGCTCTCTGAATGAACGAAGGAAGCCGTGGGTCCTTGATATGGCCTTTCATAGCGCGCCCGGTTATGGAAGTAACACGCCTCTTCCGCAAAAACCAGCGTGTCTTCAGCCGTCGGGATCAGTGTGATGGTGTAGCCATTTGCCAGGGTGGTATCCGTGCGAAACCAGAACTCGAGGTGCATCCTTTCCGTGGTTTTTCGTCCATAATGCAATAGCTGATCCGCCCCGCCGGATTGGGCCACATAAATTTGCAGCCCCTGATGGACCACGCGATTCATCATCTGGAACAACTGAATGAAATTGGATTTGCCCGACCCGTTTGCACCGATGAGCACATGGATCGGTCCCAGGGATAGATCCAGCTCCCGGAAAG
>JAUQQB010000409.1 GCA_030550075.1 Chloroflexota bacterium
GGCCCAAAGGGCCGTGGGGAGGGGGGGAGAAAGGGGGGTGGGGCCATTCCGTCCCACCTTTAGAGCTTTCAACTGCGTAACTCCTATGATTGAACGGGCTGCCTAAGGCTCTCTCCCTCGCCAAGCAGGATAAGGATAGGGGGCCAAGCGGCCCCCTATCCTCTACCTGTCCTCTACTCCCCTTAAAGCCACGGGGGTCCCCGGCGGACGATCGCATCGGTCATGCGAGCAACGCGGATGATGGCTTCGACATCATGCACGCGAACGATGTCAGCTCCCCGTATAATGCTGACGGCCACCACCGCTGCCGTTCCCTCCAGACGCTCCTCCGGTGGAAGGTTCAGCGTGTAGCCGATGAAGGACTTGCGGGAGGGGCCTACCAGGATCGGGAAGCCCAGCTCCCGCAGTTCCCCCAAGCGATTCACCAGCTCCAGGTTTTGAGCGACCGTTTTGCCGAACCCCAACCCCGGGTCCAGGATGATGCGATACGGAGGGATCCCCGCCGCGCGGGCGGCCTCCACCCGCTCCATCAGGTGGGCACGCACGGCGGCCACGATATCCCCATGCGCCTCCCCTTCATAGCGGGCGCCCAGATGAGGATCCCGCACCACGGCCTCCCGGCGGCTCCGGTTGTCCATCAGGATGATCGGAACTCCAAGTTTCGCCGCCGTATCGGCCATCTCCGGATCCGCCTCCATGGCCCACACATCATTGATGAGATCGGCCCCCGCCATCACGGCGGCACGGGCCACGCAGGCCTTGTAAGTATCCACGGAGATCGGGCCCAGCCCCTCCGCCGCCAGCCGCTCGATCACCGGCAGCACCCGCCGCATCTCCTCCTCGGCCGACACCGGCTCGGAACCGGGCCGTGTGCTCTCCCCGCCCACATCGAGCAGATGGGCGCCCGCCGCCTTGAACCGTCGGGCCTGTTCCAGAGCCGCTTCGATCCAGTTCGGCCCCTTCAACAGGCCATCGCCCGAGAAGGAATCCGGCGTGATGTTCAGGATCCCCATGACCAGGGTCTCCCGGCCCCAGTAGAGAAAGCCTCCCCCCACCCGCATCGGGGCCCGGGCCCAGCGCCGGACGCCCGCGGAGGGTTGCTCCGTCGCCAGCGCCGCAGCCGTCCGTCCCAGCCGGGGATGGATCCACTCCGGGGCGATCTCCGCCAGCGGGATCAGGACGAAGGCCCGCTCCGCCATCCGGGGATGGGGAAGGACGAGGGCCTCATCCTCCAGGCACAGGTCCTCATAAAACAGCAGATCCAGATCGATGGGACGGGGTCCCCAGCGAGGGCCAGGGCCTCGCCCCAGCGCGGCCTCAATGGCCTTGCATGCGGCCAGGAGCTGGTGGGGCGGGAGGTCCGTCGTGCCGATGCAGACGGCGTTCAGAAACAGGGGCTGATCCACGTAACCGACCGGCTCCGTCTCGTAGAACGAGGAGACAGCCTCGATCTCCACCCACTCCAGGAGGCGCTGAAGCGCCTCCCGCAGCGCGGCCTCCCGATCCCCCAGGTTGCTCCCCAGGGCGATGCCCACCCGGTGCTTACGGCGTCGAAGCGGCGGCATCGATCGCCTCCCGGTAGATCGCGCTTTGCCCGAACGATTCCTGCACTTCCACCTCCAGGGCATGCAGGCGGAGGCCGTCCGGAAGGCGCGCCCGCAATTGCCCGGCCAGATATCGGGCCAGCCATTCCGCCGATGTGTTGGGGATCGGCAGGATCCGCACGTCCTCCAGAGGGAAGACGTAGCGCTTGGAATCGATGGTCGCCTCCACCTGATCTTCCCGAATCGTCAGATGAAGGCGGGGATGCTCAGCCGGAAGCAACACCCGATGATCCAGCTCATCGGCCAGGGCCTTCACCAGGCGTTTGAGCGCCACGAAATCCATGACCATATCATCCCGCAGTTCGCCCTCCAGAGCCACCGCCACCCGGTAGTTATGGCCGTGGAGCGGCTCGCTTCCTTTCGGGAAGATCATGAAATGCCCGGCGCAGAACACCAGGTTATCCTGGGAAACTCGCACGCGATCCACTTTCAGACCCTCCTTTCCGTGTGATTCCGAAAAAGGCTTTTGGGGTTGGGAAAGTCACCTTCGCTGTTCTTCATCCCTGGCTCAGGGGGCCTTCGGGGTGGAATCCCCTGTCTGGTTCGGGGCGGAACGTTTGACCGAGCAGGCCCTCTCCGTGGCCCAAAGGGCCGCGGAGAGGGGGAAGCTGGATGACCCGGAATGAATTTTGAGCTCCTTTTCACCTCGAAACCGACATGAGCCTCATCCTTTAGCACCCTCGATGACCTCCGCCGTGCGTTGCGCGCAGGCGATCCACGAGAAGGCGGCCGCACGCCGGGGCCCCCGCTCCCGTAATGTCCGCTCCAGGGCGGGATCGACCAGCACGGAGATCAGCGCCCCGGCCATCCCCCGCGCATCCTCCGGGGGGATCAGATAAGCCGCATCCCCGACCAGCTCCACCAGCGCCGGGATCTCCGAGGCGACCACCGGGACCCCGCAGGCCATCGCCTCCAGCACCGGGAGGCCGAACCCTTCGTAGCGGGAGGGATACAGGAACGCGGAGGCCCCCCGATAGAGCGCCGGCTTGTCCTCCTCCGCCACCGGCCCGATCGTCCGCACCACATCTTCAATCCCCCAGGCCCGGGCCAGCGGACGGGGGTCCACGAACAGACGGCTGGAACCCTCCGGCAGGCGCCCGGCGATGACCAGCGGGAAATTATCGCCGATGGCCTCCTGAGCCCAGGTGTAAACCGCCAGCAAGGTCTCAATGTTTTTCCGCCGATCGAAGCCGCCCAGGTAGAGCACATACGCAGGGGGCAGGTCGTATCGGTTCCGCACCCGCGCATCCTCCACCGGGTCCGGACGGGGGGTGAAGCGCTCGGACACGCCCAGGGGAACGGCGGTGACTCGCTCCGGGGGCACCCGCAGGCGCTGGAGGATATCCCGCCGGGAAGCCTCCGAATCCGTCAGGATATGGGCGGCCCCGGGCGTGGCTGCCCGAACCAGCGCCGTATACAGCCGCGCGCTCAGGCTGGCCCGATATTCCGGGAAGAGCAGGGGGATGAGATCATGCACGGTCACGATCACCGGGGCGGGCGCGCGAAGCGGAGGGGCCCAGTAAGGCACGAACAGCCGCTCCGCCCGCCAATATGCCGCCGCCCGGGGTAGAGCCACCTGCTCAAACCACAGTTTCTGGAAATCGATCGGGAGCCGTGGCAAGGGAACCCGCACGGGCTCCACCCCGTCCGGCAAGGGAAGGGCCCGGTCCGCGGGAACGGCCACGCCAATGGTCCAGTTCGGCCGCACCCGGGGGAGGTATCGAAGGATCTCCCCGGCATACTGGCCCG
>JAUQQB010000410.1 GCA_030550075.1 Chloroflexota bacterium
CGCCTTCGGCGCGCGGCTCGGCCCCAAAAGCCCCCAGGAGGAAACCGCCTATATCCGTATAGACACTGCGGTAGAACGGCTGAATAGTTACCATTTCTCAACGATTAACCAATAGTGCTAGCGGCCCGTTAAGGATCAGAGAACAGGAGCTTGTGGGGAGAGGGAATGGCCCCTCCCCCCGTTCTCCTCCTCCCCACGGCCCGAAGGGCCGGGGGGAGGAGGAGATCTTCGGGGATTGGGGTGGGGCCGAAGGCCCCGCTCCAATCCCCGGAAACCCCCATTAAAAAGCAACTCGCACCATTGGTTATTGGGTTTGCGGCAGAGCAAGATCAGGCCGGTATTTCCCGAAAGAGACACTGGCTTTTCGATTTCACTTAGCGAGTCAGACTATAATCATAGCAGATCATCAGCTTTTAGTGGGAGAAAAATTCCCAGGGAAAGAGGATGGGCATAGACACTAATTGAAGGTCTGCACGGGCTGGCTTGCCATCTGGGAGAGGTAAGGGCGAAGCGTTGCTTCGCCCTTACCTCAGTCTGTGGGCCCTCGGCCAGAGGTCAGGCTGCGCCGACCTCTCCCTCCCAAGGTGTCCACGACGGTGGATGCTCAGCGTGGAAGCGCCTCAAGAGGTAGAGCGGGCAGCGAAGCTGCCTGCTCCCCCATGTCAAATCACAAGTTTGCACTTAAGCAAGTAGTAGCTAGGATGCAGATTGAGTGATGGGGAGGAAAGGATGGAAGAGCGCGCTCAGGATCCCAATCCCACCTTCGGCATGCCCGGGGTGGTGGGACGGGCAGTTCCTGTTCCTCGCTGGCTGCATGCCGTAAGGGAAATCCGGCGTCGCGTGGAGAGCGGGCTACCGGTTCTTCTCATCACCCCCTCTGTGATCGCGGTGATGATCTTCGTATACGGGTTCATCGGATGGACGGTCTACATCTCAATGACCCGATGGAACGATGTGCTGCCGGACTATACGTTCATTGGCCTCCGAAACTATATTGGACTGTTTCAAACTCCCCGATTTCAGGCGGATATCCGCAATACCATCGTCTTCACGGCCTTTTTCTTACTGGGAGCAATCATCATGGGCTTCTTTGCCGCCCTTCTGCTGGACCAGCGGGTGAAAGGGGAAACGTTCTTTCGCAGCGTGTTCCTCTTCCCCATGGCCATTTCCTTCATTGTAACCGGGATCGCCTGGCAATGGCTGTTCAACCCCCAAACCGGGATTAATCTTCTCCTGAAATATGCGGGGTACTCCGGGCCGCTACCGCGCTGGTTCACAGATCCCACCATTATGTTCGGCGTGAAAGTGGGGGCAATCCAGGTAGGGATCCCGGTGGCGTTGATCCCGGTGGTGATCGCGGCCACCTGGCAGCTTTCGGGATTTACCATGGCGATGTATCTGGCAGGCCTGCGCGGGATCCCGGAGGAGTTGCGGGAAGCTGCCCGGGTGGATGGGGCAAGCGAGTGGCAGATCTATCGCCATGTGGTCCTGCCGTTGCTCCGACCCGTCACCCTGAGCGCTCTGATCGTGCTGGGGCATATCTCCCTGAAGATCTTTGATCTTACGGTCGCCATGACCGGCAGCGGCCCGGGGTTCGCCACCGATATGCCCGCCTACTTTATGTTCGAAACCACGTTCCGGGGAAATCATTTCGCCCAGGGGGCAGCCATCGCCACCCTGATGCTGCTGATGGTTGCCGCCTTGATCATCCCTTACCTTCGTTATAGCTTGAGCCGGGAGACCGAACTATGAAGATCGGCCGTGTCTGGATTTACATGGCCCTACTTGTTCTCATCCTCTTTTACCTGCTGCCTGTTTACGTATTGTTACTTACCGGCCTGAAGAGCTTCGCCGAGGCGGATCTGACGCGGATGTGGAACTGGCCGACCCAACCCTCGCTGGCCGCTTTCGCCAAAGCGTGGGAAAAGCTCTCGCCGAACTTCATGAACAGCGTCTACCTGGTAATCCCGGCCACCCTGATCTCCTCCTTTATCGGTTCCATCAACGGCTACATCCTGGCCAGGTGGCGCTTTCGGGGATCAGAGCTTCTGTTCCCGGCCATCCTCTTCGGGATGTTCATCCCTTACCAGAGCATCCTGATCCCGCTGGTTCGCTTCCTCCAGTCCATCGGCCTTTACGGCTCCATCCCGGGGCTTATCCTGGTCCATGTGGTTTACGGCATTCCCATCACCTCCCTCATCTTCCGCAACTACTACGCGTCGATCCCCGGCGAGCTGGTGGAGGCCGCCAAAATCGACGGGGCTTCCCTCCTCGGCATCTATCGCTGGGTGATGCTGCCCCTTTCCCAGCCCGGCTTCGCCGTGGTGGCCATCTGGCAGTTCACCCAGATCTGGAACGATTTCCTCTTCGCCGTCACGGTGACCAACAAGCCGGCCCAGCAACCGATCACCGTGGCATTGCAGAACCTGGCGGGTAGCCAGATTATTGAGTGGAACGTCCAGATGGCCGGCGCGCTGTTAGCGGCCCTGCCTACGCTGCTGGTTTACATCTTCCTCGGTCGCTTCTTCCTGCGCGGGTTGCTGGCGGGAGCCCTGAAGGGATAGATCCGCATGGCAGACTTCTCGCCTGAGAGCCCGTTCGGTCTCTCCCCACCGTTTCCGGCTGCACGCCAGGCAAATCTTCTGTTCCCTTCCTGCGGCCCAAACAGACAAAGGGAGGGACTGCCCTCCTGATGCGAGACCAGATGGGCTTGCGAATCGTTGCTTTGGGAGGGCAAAATTCCATCATCAGAGGCAAAGAAACAACCAGACCCTGAATGGGGGATTGTGCGGATGTGACAGGCTTGCGGTGATAAGGAAGCGGAGGATATATAAAAACCCCGGCTCACCGCCGGGGTTCTGGTGCCCGGGGCGGGATTTGAACCCGCACGGCCTGAAGGGCCAGCGCCCCCTCAAGACGCCGCGTCTGCCTATTCCGCCACCCGGGCAAGGCCATAGCAATTATACCAGTGGGCCGAAGCTTCGACAAGATCCATTTGCTCGGCCCGGGGCCTTTCAATCATCCGATCCATCAGGCGAGGTCACATGGAGAGGGAGGATTTAGAGGGATAAGGGCATAGCCATCCCAATCCCTGAAGCATTCCGCTTTGCTCTCAGAAGATCTAAAGGTTTGGGGGCTGGGCCGGGGCCAGAGGCTCCCTCCCAGCTCCCAAACCTCCTAACCCCGCAAAGATAGGCCAGGAACAGACTGCGCTGGTTCCGAATATGAGCCCAGGGGTTTTTCAGGGGTAACTACCTACCCTGTAAGTGGGGAAGGGCCCCACCCCCCTTTATCCCCCCTCCCCATGGCCCAAAGGGCCGTGGGGAGGGGGGATAAAAAATACT
>JAUQQB010000411.1 GCA_030550075.1 Chloroflexota bacterium
CCGCGATATTTTCAACCTTTAAATGATTGGTATAATATTTCTTAAACAAATCAAAATGGTTTCCTCTCGCACACAACGCCCGCAGCGGCCTGCGCATCCCGGCATCGATCCCGCTGGCTTTTCCGATCCCATGTCTTCCCCTGCCCTCCCTTCCGCGGATACAATACGGATGGGAGGTCGCGGTCATGTTTTCCCCGGAGGAGATGGCTCGCTATCGAATCGGCTGGCAGCGGCGTCAGGCGGCCCGCATGGCGGCGCGAGCCCGCCGGCAGGAGCGGGCATGGCAGGTGGCCCGCGAGGCTGCTCGCCTGCTCCGCGAAACCTTCGGCGCCGAAGCCGTCTGGGTTTTCGGCTCCCTGGCCCGGGGCCGTATGGATGAGGCCTCCGACATCGATCTGGCGGTCTCCGGACTGGCGGAGCGATGGCTCTATCGGGCCATCGGTCAGCTCCAGGCCCTGGACGCGGATTTCCCGATCGATCTGGTGCGGCTGGAGGAGGCTTCCCCTTCGCTGCGAAAACGCATTGAAACGGAGGGTATTCCCTTATGAAGACGGATTATCTGACCCTGATCGGATGGCTGTGGGAAGAATTTGAGGAGGTTCGTCGATCCGCCCAACGCGCCTTGGAGCTCTGCCGCAAGGCGCTGCGAACAGGAGACGATGGTTATTGGGATGGGGTCGCGCTGAACCTGCATGGTTTTTACACGGGTGTAGAGAGGATTTTCGAAACCATCGCTCGCGAGGTGGATCACCGACTCCCCGGCGGTCCAGATCGGCATCGCGACCTTCTAACCCAGATGTCCGCAGAGATTCCTGAAGTCCGCCCTCCTGTTATTTCCCGGGAGACCCGCAACTGTCTAGACGAGTATCGGGGATTTCGGCATGTGGTGCGCCACGTTTACACCTTTAACCTGAGAACGGAACGCACCCGCGCTCTGGCAGAAGACGTGGAAGATTGCCTGGAGCGGGTGCAGCGAGATCTGGAGCGGTTCACGGCTTTCCTGCGAGCCCTTGAGTCCCACGAGGGATCACTCGATGGAATCGATGGAAACCTTTGAGGGCCGATGGTTCACCTACCCTCCCCTCCGGAACGCCCTGATCGCCGGCTTGCTCACCGGCCTGGCCTTCAGCCTGGCCCATCTCGGGTGGATCCCGCCTCTTGCGGAGATCGCCATGTATGCGATCGCGATCCCCATCGGTGGCTTTCACTGGGCCCGGGAAGGCCTGGAGAAACTGGTCGAGCGGCGAACGGTGGATATCGAGCTGCTGATGCTGGCCGCTACCGTCGGAGCCGCCGCCCTGGGCCTCTGGGATGAGGCCGCCTTCCTGGTGTTCCTCTACGGCACGGCCGAGGGACTGGAGGAACTCGCTTACGCTCGAACCCGTGCCTCGATCCGGAAGTTGCTGGATCTGGCCCCGAAAGAGGTCCGCATCCTGCGGAACGGTGAGAAACAGATCGTCCCGGCCCACACCTTGAAAGCCGGCGACATCTTCATCGTCCGACCCGGCGAATCCATCCCCACCGACGGACTCATCCTCGAGGGCCGCTCCACGGTCAACGAGGCGCCGGTGACGGGTGAGTCCATCCCTGTGGAGAAGCGGGAGGGGATGCCGGTTTTCGCCGGAACGATCAACCAGGAAGGCTTGCTGAAGGTTCAGGCGACAGCGGCCTTTGAAGATAACACGCTGGCCCGAATCATCCATCTGGTGGAAGAAGCGCAGGAACAGAAAGGCCAGGCCCAGCTGTTCATCGAACGATTCGGCCGGGTGTATTCTCCGCTGGTTCTTCTGAGCGCTGTGCTGATGGCCCTCCTCCCTCCCCTTCTGGGCGCGCCGTTCACGGACTGGGCCACCCGGGCTGTGGTGCTGCTGGTCGCCGCTGCCCCCTGCGCCCTGGTGATGTCCACGCCGATCGCCATCGCCGCCGGCATCGGCCGGGCGGGATGGAGCGGCGTGCTGATCAAGGGCGGCACGCACCTGGAGAACCTGGGCCGCATCCGGGTGGTCGCCTTCGACAAGACGGGAACGCTGACCAGGGGAGAGCCGGAGGTCACGGATGTGATCCCGATCCGCGAGGATGAGCGGGAGGTGCTCCGCCTGGCGTCCAGCGTCGAACGGTATTCGGAGCATCCTCTGGCCCGGGCGATCGTGCGGAAAGCGGAAGAGGCCGGGATCCTCCGTGCAGAGGTCCTGGAGTTTTCGACCATCGCCGGATATGGAGCGATGGCCCGCGTTGGGGATCAGATGGTCTACGTGGGGAAGCCCAGCCTGTTCCGTAAAGTAGGACTGGAGGTGGATAGGAAAACCCTCCCGGAGAAGCTGCAAGGAGATGGCAAGACCCTGGTGCTGGTGGGAACCGATACAGGCCTGGCGGGAGTCATCGCCATCCGGGATGTGATCCGCCCTCAGGCCCGGGAAGCGATCCGCGAGCTGCACCGGATGGGCGTCCGGGTGGTGATGCTTACCGGAGATCGGGAGGAGACGGCTCGGGCCATCGCCGCGGAGCTGGGTATCGATGAGGTAAAAGCCGATCTGAAGCCGGAAGACAAAGTGAAAGCGATCCGGGAGCTGGAGGAAAAATACGGGCCGGTGGCCATGGTGGGGGATGGGATCAACGATGCTCCGGCGCTCGCCCAGGCGACGGTCGGAATCGCGATGGGGGCGATCGGCACGGATGCAGCCATCGAGGCGGCCGATGTCGCCCTGATGGCGGATGACCTCCGCCAGGTGGCCTTCGCCATCCGGCTGGGGAAGAAGGCCCGACGGATCAGCGCTCAGAACATCGCCTTCTCCCTGCTGATCCTGGCCTTCCTGATCCCCCTGGCCCTCACCGGCCGCATCAACGTCGCCCTCGCGGTCCTCGCCCACGAGATCTCCGAGCTCCTGGCGGTCGCTAACGGGCTTCGGGCAGCCCGCGTCTGAAATCCGAGTTCATGGATACCCCGATGACAGAGGCAATCCGTCTGCGTAGCGCGGTCGTGGCGTTCCTGGAGAGCCTGGCCGTCCGCTATGGCCGGCGTCCCCGCACGATCCAGACCTATCGGACCGCCCTCCAGCGGTTTCTGGAGTATCTTGCCAGCGTGGATCTGGATCCGGATCAGCGGACCACTGCGGATCTGGATCCGGGGATCGTGCGAGACTTCATCACTTACCTGGAAGGATGTTACCGGGAGGAAGGCCGGGCCTTGCCAGCGGCCACCCGCCAGACTTACCTGGCCGCGCTGATCGGCTGGGTGAATTTCCTTCTGGATGAAGGACTGTGGGAGTTGCCGGCCGAGGAAGCGCGGCGGCTGGTACGCGAGCTGAGGGCGCAGCGCGGGCGACCTTCCCCTC
>JAUQQB010000412.1 GCA_030550075.1 Chloroflexota bacterium
GTCTTCACCGCATCCGTGGAAATGCCCAGGATCTCAGCGACTTCCTCCGTCGATAGCCCCTCCACGTCCCGCAGCAGAAACACCGTCCGCAAACTCGCCGGCAGGCTGCGGATGGCCTCGTCCAGCATTGACCGGAGCTCCGCGCGGAGCAGCTCCTCCTCAGGCAGGCAACACCAATCCAGCAGCTCGCGAGGGACCTCCTCATCGTTCTCCAGGAGGATCGGCTGATCGATGGAGACGGTTTCGGGCTCTTTCCGGCGCAACCGCATCAGGGCCAGGTTATAGGCGATCCGGTAGAGCCAGGTGCACAGCCGGGCTTCCCCGCGGAAATCTTTGAGGTGCTGAAAAGCCTGGAGGAACGTTTCCTGAAGGATGTCCTCGGCCTCTTCCCGGCTACCCAGCAGCCGATACGCGACGTGGTAGACCGTGTCTCCGCACCGGTCGATCACCGCTGCGAACGCCTGACGGTCTCCCCGCCGCAATGCGTCGAGCAGATCCGCTTCTGAGAGCTCCCCTTTCATCCGACGGGCCATCGGCATGGGCTCAGCCCTCGCATCTCAGAGAATTTTACAGACGGGGCCGCCAGAGGCGGAGCGTTCGTCCGCAAAAGCACCAGGGTCAAGCTTAGCGGTGATTTGCTGAATTTAGGGGAATGGGGTCGCTCGGAGCGGCCCCATTCCCCTAAATTCAAAGCGCATGGTCAACCTGGTTATGTTATCGTTCCCAATTAAACGCCTCCATCAGCGCGGCTAAGGCTTGCCGGTTGGGGATCAGGACGGCGGCGCCATTGGGGGTTTGCCACGAACGGACCATGGAGGGCTCCACCGTCAGCAAGCGGATGTGATCCTCCGGCACCCCCCGGGCGAACTGGGCGATGGCCAGCATTTCCGGGATCGTGAGATCTGTCTGTACCGAATCCCCCAGGGTTCGGAGGATCTCCGGGATCTGAGGCAGGGTCTGGAGCGAGAGGACCTTCGCCCGCAGGGCCATCAGAACCTGTTGTTGCCGTTTGAGTCGCCCAAAATCGCTATCTGCATGTCGGGTCCGCACATATTTCAGTGCCAGCTCTCCATCCATATGGATGCGCCCGGCCGGGATCACCAGTCGTTCCGTCCGGTAATCATCCGTCGGATACGCGTTATCCACAATGGTCCGAGGCACATCCACATCAATTCCACCCACCAGATCAATGATCTTCTTGAAGCCAGTAAAGTCCAGGAGGATGTAACGGTGCACAGGGACCCCGAAATTATATGCCACAGTTTGCTTGGCCAGCTCTCCACATCCGCCCAGCTGGTAGTAATCCCCGTAGAAACACGCGGTGTTGATCCGGCTCTGAGAGATCCCGCGCTCCTCCAGCCCTGGGATGGGGACATAGAGATCCCGGGGGATGGAGAGCACGGAGATGGTATTGCTGATCGGATCGAGGCCAATCAGCATGATCCCATCCGAGCGGACCGGGATCTCTTTTTCTTCTGGCCGGCGGTCCACCCCCAGGACCAGGAGGTTCAACCGGCCGGGGACTGGCCAGGCGGGTGCCGGGTTGAGCCACTCAATGGGGTTCAGCATGCGCCCCACCTCAGAAAGCGAGGGAAGTCCCAGGGGGCCGCTATAAGGCTCTTCGCCGCCGACCATCGCCCGCCAGCGCTGAGCGCGGGCGGCCATCACCACCGCGATCCCCAGCCAGATGGATAGCAAGGTGGAAGCCAGCAGGATCACTGCAAATAGCCGATAATAGCGTCCTGTGGAAGCTGGTCGAGTGGAAGTCGAAGCTGTCTGTGCCACGATCCTTTCCGCCTCCAGGGTCTATTGATCTTTCGAAGAGAGGGCGTGGGGCGGGCGATACAGCACCCGCCCCATCTTTATCCTGGGAAATGGGAAAATAGAACGCGGGCGCGCATCGCGCGCCCGCGTTCTATTTTAACGCAGGGGCATCCGCCTGACCGTTTTCCAATCCGACCCGGCAGCCCGGGATCCCTGCCCTGCAAACGAAGCCCTCAGTAGCGCAGCAGGGCGGCGACGCCCACTTCCTGCAAGCGGGGGTGGCCTTCCACGATCTCCACCTGGCCGCCGTTCTCCAGCACCGTGGCGATCAGCCAGTCCACCGCATCGGGCAGCGGTTCGAAGGCTGCGCCGCAGAAGGGACAGATCTCCCGCGGCATGGCAATAAGAAAGCCGCACCCAGTGCAGCGATAGGCCGGGGCATGGAAGCCGTCCGCCACCAGCAACACCTGCACCCGTCCCTCCGCCGCCGCCCTCAGCGTGTCATCCAGATTGATCACGCCATTGCCCCCCTTGGCCGCAGCGGTGATCGCCGCATCCACCAGGGCGAACTCGCGCTGGCGCTCCACCTGCTGGAGGATCCGCAGGGCTGCCTCCCGGATCTCTACCTCATCGGACATACGGTCCCCCGGGATGGTCCCGGCGATCCGATCGCTCCAGGGACGGGAGAGGAGTTCCCGGAACTCGACAACGGTAGGATCGGCCCCACCGAGAAGCACATAGCGAGGCTGATGGCGTTCGCAGAAATTCACGGTCAGCTCGGCGGCCTCCTTCAGGTTGCGATAGGCGACTTCGTCTTCATGCCGCTGAAGTTTCTCGGCACCCCATCCGCCCTGTTTGTGGCGCTTGATCGGCTCCCCGCGCAGCTCCAGCGTCTCCCGAAGCTCTCCCATCTGATAGAACAACAGGCGGATGTGGGTCTTATCCACCAGTGCGACCAGGAGGCGCCCGTAGGCGTCCCATAACCTGGCTATCGGGAACACATAGGGCTTTCGGCCAACGAAGACCAGGTTGGGCGTGGGCACGGCCAGCGAGAACACCCGCCAGAGCCCCAGGTCCTGGGAGGAGAAGATAGCCAGTCCTCGTCCAGCCCCATCATATTCCAGCTCCACGAAACGCTGGACCGCCTCCCGGTCTGCCCGAGAGATCTGGTCTTCCACACGCTCCAGCAGATGCCGCAGGTTCAACCGGTAATGATCCTTGGTTTGACGGCGGGGGTCCACATCGAGGTAAAGGCTGAGGATCGAAGCGTGGGGGCTTTCCAGGGCGGCCAGCTCCCGCAGATCCCGTTCGCTCAGCATGACCACCTCCCAAGCCGTTCTCCTGACGCCTGCGCCAGAGAGGCCCTTCCACGAAGAAGCACCTGAGCGCCCAGCTGCTCGTATGTTATGGATAGGCGAAATCCTTCGAAGCGTCCCTCTTTTATTTTAAAACCTCTCCACCAGCTTCTGGAACCGCAGCGCATCCTCCCACATGGACACGTTGTTAAACAGCACGAAGACCTCCCGGAACCCCTGACAGAGACTCCAGAGCTCTTCCAGGTCCGCAT
>JAUQQB010000413.1 GCA_030550075.1 Chloroflexota bacterium
CGAGCATACCGTTTTCGCATTGCCTTTCGCTTATATCGGGATGCTGCTGGCCGCTGGTGGCTGGCCGCGCTGGGATCAGGTCCTCTGGATCACGGTGGCGATGGCAGCGGCTCGCACGCTGGCCATGGGCATGAACCGTCTGGTGGATCGGGAATATGACGCGCGGAATCCCCGCACGGCAAACCGGCCGTTGCCTCGTGGCCTGCTTCGGCCGGAGACCCTGAAACTGGCGGTAGGGATCTCGGGAGTTGTGCTGGTGGGGGCCGCGTGGGCGCTGAATCCCCTGTGCGTCGTGCTCCTTCCCGGGGCGTTGCTGTTCCTGATTGGCTATCATTACACCAAGCGCTTCACATGGCTCAGCCACTGGATTCTGGGGTTCACGGATGGCCTGGCGCCAATGGGAGCATGGATCGCCATTCGGGGATCCTTCTGGAGGCCGGAAGACTTGCCGGCCTGGATCCTGATCGCTGTGGTGACCCTGTGGATTGCTGGCTTTGATCTGATCTATGCCTGCCAGGATGTGGATTTCGACCGTCGAGAGGGGCTCTACAGCGTTCCGGCCCGCTTCGGGGTCGCGATGGCCTTATGGCTGGCGCGTCTCAACCACCTGGGGATGCTGATCCTGCTGGTCGGCCTGGGGATCATGCTTCGGCTGGGGTGGCCTTACTGGCTGGGGCTTGGGTTGGTCAGCACTCTCCTGGCCTATGAACATCGCTTGGTTTCTCCAAACGATCTTTCTCGGGTGGACGTGGCGTTCTTTAACGTCAACGCCTATATCAGCGTGCTTCTGTTCGCCGCCGCCTGGGGTGGATTAGCCTGGGGGCGTTGAGTATTCTTTATCTCCCCCTCCCCGCGGCTGAAAGGCCGCAGGGAGGGGGAATAACGTTTATTTTTGGGCTGGGACGGGCGCCGAAGGTGCCCGTCCCAGCCCAAAAAACCCGGTGGAGGGGGTCAACTGCGTAACTTATAACCGGAAAGCCAGCGTGCTGATCAGGAGAACCAGGCCGGTGATCGCCAGGAGAATGGAGATGGCGATCAGGCGGTTCCCCCAGCGGCGTTGTTGTTCAGAGCGCGCATGAAAGCGGCGGCCGGCGCTCCGGTCCTCCTCGCGCGCTGAAGGATGACCCTGCCGTCGATGCCACCACGCGCGGGCGCAGAACACATACTCCCCAACTTCATGGACCCGAATCGGTGGGCGGGGATCAAAGCTCATAAACCCTCCTTTACATTTGAGGGAACACACCCTCTTCGACGGCGTGTCTGGCTCCATCCTCCATTCCTCAGGTTTGGAGTAGAGCCCTTTCTCGCCATGAGATCGCATGAAGGAAGGCAAATCAGGGATCGACCGCTGTTCAATTTTCGGGCTCCGGGTTCGGTTGACGAGGCTTACAGTTCCGACTATACTCGTAACGCAGGCTTCGCGGGAAGCCTTTCTCGGTTCCCGCAATCGGATCCCTCATCCAGAAAGGAGGAGAAGCGATGCGTCGCAAGGGTTTCGTTTCGATGTGGGTTCTGCTCGCCCTGGTGCTGGCCGCCTGCGCGCCCGGGGCCACCCCAACCCCGACCCCCACGGTTCCGCCCCCCTCGCCCACCCCGCCTCCCGCTGCCACCCCCACCCCCGCGTTTCAACCGATGAAAGTGGAGGCCCCAGACTGCAATTACGGTGGGGAGTTTAAAGCCATTGAGGCGGTAGATCCATACACCGTCCGGTTCACCCTGTGTTACCCTGACCCAGCCTTCCCGGCCAAAGTGGCTTTCGCCGCCTTCGCGATCCAGGATAAGGACTATCTGGATGCGCATGGCGGCGATTCGGTGAAGATGAGCGAAAAGCCCAACGGAACCGGCCCTTACAAAGTGAAAGAATGGATCCGGGGCGACCGCGTTATCTTCGAGGCGAACCCGGACTATTGGGGCGAGAAGGCCAAGACCAAGACCCTGATCTTCCGCTGGTCCAAGGAAGCAGCGGCGCGCCTTCTGGAGCTCCAGGCTGGGACGGTCGATGGGATCGACAATCCGAACCCCAACGACTTCGCGACGATCCAGCAGGATCCGAACCTGAAGCTTTACATCCGTCCTCCGCTGAACATCGCATACCTGGGCCTGAACAACACCAAGCCGCCGCTGGACAATGAGAAGGTCCGTCAGGCCATTGCGATGGCCATCGATCGCGAGCGCCTGGTCAAGAACTTCTACCCGGCGGGCTCCATGGTGGCCGAGCAGTTCGTGCCGCCTGTGCTAAAGCCTGGCTATGCCGAGGGCCTGAAGTGGTATGACTACAATCCGCAGGAGGCGAAGCGGCTCCTGGCTGAAGCCGGCTACCCCAATGGTTTCGAGATCACCCTCTCCTACCGAGATGTGGTGCGCGGCTATCTGCCGGAGCCGGGCAAGGTGGCCCAGGACCTCCAGGCCCAGCTCGCCGAGGTCGGCATCCGGGTCCAGATCAAGGTGATGGAGTCCGGAGCGTTCCTGGACTCGGTGTCGGCGGGCAATGAGCCGATGTATCTGCTGGGCTGGCTGGCCGACTACCCGGACGCCACCAACTTCTATGATTTCCATTTCGCCACTGAGGCCAACAAGCAATTCGGCAACCTCTTCCCGGATCTGGTGGAGGAGATCCGGGCGGCGGCCAAGCTGAGCGATCCTGCCGAGCGACAGAAGCACTACGATAGGGTCAACGAGCTGATCAAGCGGCACGTCCCGATGATCCCTCTGGCCCACGGGGTCTCGGCGGCCGCCTTCAAGGCCAGCGTGCAGGGTGCCCATGCCAGCCCGCTGAATAACGAGCGCTTCTCGGTGATGGATCCCGGGAAGGACGAGCTGGTCTGGATGCAGAACGCGGAGCCCATCGCCCTGTGGTGCGCCGATGAGACCGACGGCGAGACCTTCCGGGCCTGCGAGCAGGTCTACGAATCCCTGCTGGCTTACAAGGTCGGCGGTGCCGAGGTTGAGCCGGCCCTCGCGGAGCGCTATGAGGTCAACGAGGATCTCACCGTGTGGACCTTCTACCTCCGCAAGGGTGTGAAGTTCCACAACGGCGCGGAGCTGGATGCCAACGACGTGGTGGCCACCTTCAAGGCACAATGGGACGCCAAGGATCCCAATCACAAGGGCCGCACGGGGACCTTCGAATACTTCAGCGCCTTCTTTGGAGCTTTCCTGAATGCGCAAAAGTAAGTCCCCGTCGTGGCACCAGCGTCTCGGGACCTAAGTCCCATGGAGAGGGCGAGACCTCAGGTCTCGCCCTCTCTTCATGTTTCCAGGTCTGGAGTGCTGAGCGGGGGCCTTCGGCCCCCGCTCAGC
>JAUQQB010000414.1 GCA_030550075.1 Chloroflexota bacterium
GGCCCTAACAGGGGCAGTGACCCCTAAGGAAGCGATCTGGGCCTGCACCACATGCTACGCCTGCGTCTCTGAGTGTCCGGTGCTCATCGAGCATGTGGACCTTATCGTCGGCATGCGGCGATACCTCACCCTGATGGAAGGCGATGTCCCGACGTCCCTCTCCAATACGTTCCGGAACACGGAGCGGGCCGGCAACCCGTGGGGGCAGCGGACCTCGCGGCTGGAATGGGCGAAAGGGTTGGAAGTGCCGGTGATGGCGGAGAAGGGAGAGGCCGAGGTGCTTTTCTGGGTAGGATGCGCAGGGGCCTTCGATCCCGGCGGCCAGCGCACTGCCCGGGCCATCGTCCGGTTGCTGCAAGCCGCCGGGGTGGATTTCGCTGTGCTGGGGGATGAAGAGACGTGCACAGCGGAATGGGCCCGCCGCTCCGGCCATGAAGCGATGTATGTGGCGGCCACGGAGGCCGTTCTCGAAACGCTGCGGTCTTATCGATTCCGCACCCTCCTGACCATGTGCCCCCACTGCTACAACACGTTCCGAAACGAATATCCTCAGTTCGGCGCGCGGTTCGATGTCGTTCATCACACGGAGTTCCTCGCACGCTTGCTTGAGGAAGGCCGGCTGAAGCTGAAGGGGACAACCGGCAAGCGCCTGACCTTCCATGATTCCTGTTATCTGGGCCGCTACAACGGGATCTTCGACGCACCCCGGCGCCTGCTTCAGGAAAGCGGGGTGGAGCTGGTGGAGATGGCCCGAAGCCGGGAGCGGGGGTTCTGCTGCGGGGCAGGGGGCGCGCAGGTCTGGATGGACACCCCCCAGGCCCGGCCGATCCATCTCCAGCGCCTGGAGGAGGCCATGGGGGTGAACCCCGAGGGGGTCGCAGTGGCCTGCCCGTTCTGTCAGCTCATGCTGACCTCCGCCGCCCAGTCGAAAGGGGTGGTCGATCAGCTTCCCATTCGGGATGTCGCGGAGGTGATGGCGGAAGCGCTGGTTCGCTGAAGCATAGGCCCCGGAGGCGGAGCCAGGGACCGACAGCACCGGCTCCGCCTCCAAAATTTCCAGAATGCCGGAATGGTTCAAACTCCGATCTGCGAGTCGCTGAAACTGGATATCTATAGGACTTACGCAGTTCGTTTCCCATGGGGGCTTTGGGGGCGGAGGGGCGCCGAAGGCGTCCCGCTCCGCCCCCAAGAGGATTTGGGGTGGGGCCATTCCGTCCCACCTTTAGAGCTTTCAACTGCGTAACTCCTAATCTATTCATCAATGGTGCGAGTTCCCATCCTCCTTCAATGTGGGGGTTTTGGGAGGCCGGGGCCGTCCTTTTCTCCCTTGCCAGGAACCCGAAGAGCACCACCGGTTATTAGATGAGGCAATGCGTTCGATGGTCTATCGAACCAGATAGAGTGCAGGGTAAAAGAACACCCATACGATGTCCACGAAGTGCCAGTACTTCACCGTCCCCTCAACGCCCCACATCCGCCCCGGGCCGAAGGCGCCCCGTTGGCCCAGCCGGTAGACCAGCGTGAGGATCAACACCCCGCTGAACACATGGGCTGCGTGCATACCGGTCATTGTAAAGAAGACGGTGCCATAGCCTGAGGAAGGAGGCGCGAAGTGCATCGCCTCCGGCCATTCGAAGGCCACCACGCCGATCAGGAACAGGCTTCCCAGGAGGATAGTGGCGAGGAGGTTCCGGAGGAAGGTCGCCGTCTTGCCGTGGGCGATGGCGATCTCCGCCCGATTGGCCGTGAAGCTGCTGGTCAGCAGGATCAGCGTGATGGTCAATCCCAGGGTTTGGTTCAACTCCGGTGGCCGATAGGTTCCCCGGAGGACAAAGCGGGCAGTCAGAAGGGTGGCGAAGATCATGCTCTCAGAGAGCAGGAACAGCCATAGCCCGAAACGGGGGATGCGCAACGGCGCGATGATCACGTGGCTTTCATCATGATGGGCGCTCATCGCTCCTCCTCATGCCAAAGCTGATGGAGATGCATATAGAACCAAAGGATCAAGCCCGCTTTCGCCATACCCGCCATCGCCAGGGCGAGGAGGGGACGAGGCAGCCATGTCGCAACGGCGATTTCCAGGGCAGTAAGCCCCAGCAATCCGCCAAAGACCATGCTCCCGATTTGAAAAGGAGAGCGTGTCCGACCCATGGTTACTCTCCACCGGAACCACCGGATACGCCCACCCAGGCGTGCGCCGAACCTGGGAGGCCATAGCCATAAGGATGCCCGAGCACGCGGGGGAGTGCGGGGAAGTTCTCCAGCGGAGGAGGCGAGGAGGTCTGCCATTCCAGAGTGCGGGCCTGCCAGGGATTGGCGACCGCTCGCGGGCCACGGGCCCAGGCGTAGGCAAGGTGAACGACAAAAAAGAGAAAGCTGGCGCCCAGAGTGAAGGCAGTGATGGAGATGAACATGTTCGTTCCTGCAAGGTAAGCTGGGTAATCCGCGATGCGGCGATTCATTCCGTAAAGCCCGAGCCAGAACATCGGCAGAAAGGTCGCATTAAAAGCCAGGAAGAGCCATAGAGCGTGGAGGTTGCCCAGGCGCTCGTCATACATCCGCCCGGTGATCTTGGGGAACCAGTAGTAGAGCCCGGCCACTAAAGCGAAGAGCATCCCGCCCAGGATCGTATAGTGGAAGTGGCCAACCACGAAATAGGTGTCCTGGAGATGAAGATCCGTTGGGACGTCGGCCAGAAAGATCCCTGTAACCCCTCCGATGAGGAAGTTCGCCAGAAACATCAAGGCGACTACCATGGGGGTTCGTAACCAGAGCCGCCCCTGCCAAACCGTCCCCAGGGCGGAGAGGAATACCAAGCCAGTCGGCACGGAAATCAACTCGGTGGTAATCATAAAGGGAGCATGGAGGGAGGGAGGCATGCCGCTGGTGAACATGTGGTGAGCCCATACGAGGAAGCTAAGTCCTACGATCCCGAAGAACCCGCCCACGGCCCAACGGTAGGCAAAGAGCGGCTTACGGGCAAAATGAGGAAGGATCTCCAGGATGACTCCAAAACCTGGGACGATCATGATGTAAACGGCCGGATGGGAATAGAACCAGAAGATGTGTTGATAGAATAAAGGATTCCCGCCTCGCGCTGGCTCGAAGAATCCGGTGCCTACCACCCGATCCAGGAGGACCATCAGCAGGGCGACCGCGACGAACTGGGTCGCGATCAGGCTCAGGATTGAGGTGGCGAAGATCGACCAGACGAAGATGGGAAGCCGGCCCCAGGTCATGCCCGGCGCTCGCAGGAAGGTGATGGTGGTCAGGAAGTTTACCCCGCCCAGGATGGAA
>JAUQQB010000016.1 GCA_030550075.1 Chloroflexota bacterium
CGGCGCGCGGCTCGGCCCCAAAAGCCCCCAGGAGGAAACCGCCTATATCCGTATAGACATTGCGGGAGAACGGCTGAATAGTTACCGATAATCTATCATTGGGTGATCCCGCTGATCCCAGCGTGGATCCTCTGGAAGGCCCTTCCGTCCAGGCGCGGAGCGCTTCAAGCCGTTTACGCGGCGATCTGGATCGCGATGTTCCTCAACGCGCCATTGGTCCTGGCCGCGCGATCCGCACTGGGCGTCGCCCTCATGCCCATGCTCCCTGACCTGGCCTGGGGGACGTAGAGGATCCGGGGAATCCTCAGACAATGGGAGCTGGGGGAAGAAAAAGAGTTTTGAGGAGGACCGCAGGGATGATTCGACGGATGCCGCCGGTTCCGATTGAGCCCCTCTGGTTCCTGATCGTCCTGGCCGCCCTGGGGTTCTTCGTCTCCTTAGTTCCGCTGCCGCCGAACGACTTCTGGTGGCACCTGAAGATCGGGGAGCTCATCGTCCGCGAGGGGCGGATCCCTTCCACCAATATGTTCGGCTGGACCTTGCCCGCGGACGCGCCGTTCACGTATGGGGCCTGGCTGGGGGAGGTTCTGCTCTACCTCCTGTATCGCGCCGGCGGGCTCCCGCTGGTGATCTTCGCCCGGAACGTCCTGGCGCTGATCGCCTTCGGGCTCATCGGGCTGGAGGCGAGGCGCCGGAGCGGCTCCTGGCGCCTGGCAGCCCTTGCCCTCGCCCTCGCCGGCGGGATGTCCCTCAACAACCTGATCGTCCGCCCCCAGATCTGGTCCTGGCTTCCCTTCGTGGCCTTCTATCTGGCGCTCACGCGCTTCCGCGAGGGATCCGCCCGCCCCACCGCCCTGTTGACCCTTCCGTTCCTGATGGCCTTCTGGGTCAACGCCCACGGCGCCTTCATCCTGGGACCAATCCTCCTCGGCCTGACCCTAACTGGCGGGGTCCTCGAGGCGATCCTCCGGCGCCCCGCCCGCCCGCTCCTCCGCCCCCTCCTCGGGATCACGGCCTTGACCCTGGCCGCCCTCCTCCTCAACCCTCAGGGCCCTGGGATCCTGGGCTACGTCCACCGCCTGCTCACCGATCGCCCCAGCCAGACCCTGGTGGTGGAATGGGCGTCCCCCACCCCCCGTGGGATCGCGAACGTGATGTTCTACCTGAGCATCCTCCTCCTGCTGCTCGCCCTGGCTTATTCCCGCCAGCGCCTGTCCCCCACCGAAGCCCTGTTCCTCTTGTCTTTCCTGTGGCTGGCATGGAACGGCCAGCGCTATGTGATCTGGTTCGGGATGGTGGCGATGCCGACCCTGGCACGCCTGCTGGCAGGAGCGCTGCCGCCGTGGCCCTGGCCCAGCCCCCCGCCCCGCCGGCTGCATACCCTCCTGGCCGTCATGCTCTTCGCGCCCGTAATCGCGGTTCAGCCCTGGTGGGTGGAACGGATCCCATTGCCGGAAGCCTACTGGCGCCAGGTCTGGCGAGGCCTCCCCATGGGTCCCCTGGTGGGGGTCGAGACGCCAGTGAAAGCTGTGGACTATTTACGGGCCCACCCCGGCGGGCACCTCTTTAACGAAATGGGCTATGGGAGCTATCTCATCTGGGCCATTCCGCAGCAGAAGGTCTTCGTGGATCCCCGGGTGGAGCTTTATCCATATGAGCTATGGCTGGACTACATCCGGATCTCCCAGGGGGCCCGCTATCACGAACTGCTGGAGCGCTACGGAGTGGATCGGCTGCTGATTGACAAGGTCCTTCAAGAGGAATTGACCCGGGCGCTGGCGGAGGATCGACGATGGGAGAAGGAATACGAAGACGAGCGGGCACAAATCTGGCGACGGAAGGAAGTTGGGCAGTAGGAGGTTGAAGAGGCAGGCAAAGCTGGTTTGGATGGCCTTGTCCGCTCCCCGAGGGATCTTATACCCGTCGCCTTACCCTACGTCGTAAACGAGGGCTCTCCCGAAAAGGGTCCGTGGACCCCCTGGGGAGAGCCCATCCCCGTAGCTGTTCGTGCGCGCGCTGCCCGCTTCAGGCGGATGAGGATGCAAGATCCGCCTTCAGAGGCGTTCGGCGCCGAACCCATTCGATCGCCCAGACAGCGCCGGGGCGCAGATACATACTGGCCCGAAAGTTGCCGTGCTCATCCCATGCCTCGGGGGTCCGGAACCAGTAACCCTTCTCTTCGTATGTGATATGGTAGATCCCCCAGGCGGTCTGCCATGCTTCCTTCTCCATCCCTCGCGCCAGCATGGCTGAGGCCAGGGCGTAGGTCACCCCTACCCATACTTCAGCGGATTGATTGCTACAACGGTCCACAGCTCCATCCGGCCGCATCCCGTTCACCGCTCCCATCCGGCCATCCGCGAAGCGGCAGACGTTGTAATCATAGATCGTGCGGAATGCCTGCCGGATATGCGGCTCCGGGACGATGGGGAGAAGCCCGGTGAGATCGGCGTACCACTGGCCCGCCAGTTGATCCGCCATGATGCTGTCCCGGTGCGGGCTGAGCGCATCATACTGGTAATACTGGCCATTCCAGAGCAGCGCCTCAAAGGATTCCCGGGCCCGTCGAAGCCAATCCTCATACCGCGATCGCGCTTCCAGATCCCCGACCAGATCCGCCATCCGGATGGCCGCTTCCAATGCGGCCAGCCAGAGCCCCCCGCAGTAAGCGCTCGGCCCCCGCATGGGCCATGTGTCATACGTCTGATCTGGAAGCCCCTCGTTCTCCGGCAATCCATCTTCATCCCGATCGAAGAGCTTCAGGTATTCCAGCGCCATGCGGACCGCCGACCATCCGGATTCCACCAGCGTCCGATCCCCGGTGAACACATAATCCCGATAAAGCAGCAGGACGAATTTGCTGTTCAAATCCTTCCAGATATTCGGATCCTGAAAACAATAAGCGTTCGGCAACCGCCATGGGGCTTCCAGAGGGGATCCTAAATCGTGAGGCAGCGCACCAGGGAGTTTTCGGGGCGCCTGGTTGCCGTTTGCTTGAATGGTTCGCAGCGTGAGGTCCGCGTGGGGAACCGTGACGATGAAATCCCGCATGACCGCCTTCTCCAGCTCCGGCCAGAGCATCAACAGTGGGAACGAGCCGTAGAAGCGAACATCGAGGGTCTCATAAAATGGATAATCGTAACACTCGATCTGAGCGAAATGACCGATCCCTTCCGGATCCTCAGGATCGACCACCCACACGGTGGCTCCATCCGCGATGAAATATAGCTCGTTGAACAGCGCTGTGAGATACCAGTCCGGTGCTGTGGGATCTGACAGGATGGACTGTTGCCAGGCCTCGATCTGTTCCCGCCAGACCGCATATCGCTCCAGCGCCTCCCTCGCGATCCTCCAGGCGTTTCGCCCGGAGTTTCCAAAGAAAAGGGTGTAACGGCGATACCAGCGATCTCCGGCTCCGAATTCCACAAGGGGCAAATCCCAGGCCAGGGCCATGGGCACAACCTGTCTCTCGCCGGGGCCCAGCCGGAAGGTGACGGCGAGCCCGGCTCCCACCTGCCCACTCTCCAGGGAGGAGGCAGCTCCTGCATCGTTTTCCAGGCGGCCATCGGCGGCGAAGTCCTCCCAGATCTCCGCTCCATCCCCATCCGCTCGAAACTGAGTCCGATAACTGACATCCATTCCCGGCATCCTCAACGCCGCCAGCGCCCAGGAGCCATCCCAGGGCTCCTGCGCCGGCCCTTCCCCTCCCACCAGCTCCACCCCGATCATCCGGCCGCTGCTCAGATCTTCCGCCCTGGGCCGATGGATTCCCCCACCCGGAGCTTTACGATCCCATCCGTATCCAAGGAGGTTTTGCCAAGTGAACAGAATCCCCACCGTCAGAGGATGAGATGTGGGGTTCTCAACAAACCACAGGAACACCGCCACGGGGTAACTGCTTTCCCGATAGTTGTGCGGGATCACCGGGGAGAACTGTTCCACCGCCAGGCGCACCCCGAGGCGTTCCCATTCGTAGATAAACCATGACCGGGGGTAGAGAGCGGCATAAATCCCAGCGCCCACCGGATATCGCCACTGCCACGCGGTCAGTTCGCGCGACGGCGCCTCCGTCCACAAGGCCTGAGCCAGACGTCCCTCGGGACCTTCCACAAAGACGGAGAACATGCAGGCCGACAGCGGCTCATAGCGGTGACGGCCGGGATCCAGATGCCAGCGGGCGAAATCCCCCCGATAAGTGCGACCGATGGTCCCGGCCCCGATGCCTCCCAGGGGAGCGCCCTGCCAGTAACCGTCGTCGATGCTGACATGCGGCTCCCGGAGCGAGCGGCCGGGGTTCTCCAGGGGCAGACCGATGGAGCGACGCCACGCGCCTCGCGGGATCTCCAGAGCGATCGCAGTCATTCTGGCCTCCGAATGGATGGAGGGAATGAGATCGATAATCCCAGCCCTCAACGCTCGGCGAAGGATTCGCCGGACGGCGCCTGTGTGCTGAACTCCCGCAACGCTCCGCATGAGGAGCGGATCACCACCTCAACGGGCAGAATCACCCGTTGAGGTTCCCGGGTCCCCTCCTCCAGCTGACGCAGGAGAAGCTGGACCGCCACACGGCCAAGCTCATAAATCGGCTGGCGCACCGTGGTCAACGGCGGATCGGTGAATCGAGCCAGCTCCACATCGTCGTAGCCCACGATGGCGATGTCATCCGGGACCCGCAGGCCGGCCTCCCGAAGGGCTTTCAGCGCCCCCACGGCCATCAGATCGCTGGCCGCGAACACGGCATCCGGTCGGGCGGTGAGCAGGCGGCGCATCGCTATATAGCCTCCTGCCTCCGTGAAATCGCCCTCCACGATCCACTCCGGCAGTGGGCTTAACCCCCACGCCTGAAGGGCAGCGCGATAGCCCTCCAGGCGATCGATTCCCGGGGCCCTGGTTTGAGGGCCGGCGATGGTAGCCACTCGACGCCGCCCCAGACGCAGCAGATGTTCAGTCGCCATCCGACCTCCCCCCACGTTATCCGCATCGACATAACTGACCCCGGGCTCCTGGGGATAACGGCCGATGCTGACCACCGGGAGACCTTCCTGATACGCCCGGCAGATCAACGGATCCGTAACCTGCGCGGAAAGCACAATGATCCCATCCACCACGCGTCCTCGAAGGGCTCGTTGATAAAAATCCTCTTCCTGCTGGGGAGAAAGCAGGGAGAGCATGAGATGGTAACCATGCTCCGTAAGGGCATCGGAGATCCCTCGCAGCACAGCGGGGAAGTAGGGATCGCTGAAGACCTTCGGAAGGGTTTCGGGGATCACAACCCCCACGATTTGACTGCGCCGCGTGGCCAAGTTGCGGGCGGCTGCGTGCGGCTGATACCCGACCTCCCGGATGATCTGCCAGACCCGTTCCCGCACCTCCGGCCGCACGCTCGGATGATGGTTAATTACCCGGGACACCGTAGAACGAGAGACTCCCGCCAGTCGGGCGATCTCTTCCAGGGTATAGCCCATCCCCACCTCCTTTGAGAGCGCTCTCAAAAATAATTGCTTCGGTTCCCGCCGATTAGAACTCCATGGCTTCTACAATCGGTAGAAAATTGGCGAATTAATTCGCTATGATTTTTCCAATCAAAAGCGAATACTGGACGCGAATTCCCATCCTCGATATTCTGATTTTACTTTGATCAGCTTTACTTGTCAAGAAATACCCAGGATATATCATGTTGTCCCTTAATGCGGGTGGGGCGGGGGTCTTGACAGGATAGCAGTCTTATGCTATAGATTTCTTTGGGAGCGCTCCCAAATCCGATGGTTTCCTGGGGCGGGCAAATGTTTGGGGGTAGGGAGTGGGTTGCTGGAGGCGGCCTGCATCCCATCTCACCCAACGACCCGCACCCCAACCTTCAGGAAACGAAATGAGGAGAATCTCCCCATCCTGGTTCAGGAGGAACGGCCATGAAGCGCCTCAGCCTGCTGCTCGTCCATCTAATGGTCATCGCCGTCCTGCTGCTCAGCGCCTGCCAGCCCACACCCACGCCCTCTCCCACGGCAGCGCCAGCGACCCAACCCCCCGCGCCTACCCCTACAGCGGCACCGCCTCCCGCCACTCCAACCCCCGCCGTGGTCGTCTACCCGCGCGAGGAGACCCTCTATACCAGCGGCACCCAGTGGGGTCCCCCCTCCAACTGGAACCCGATCCAGGTCGGCACCAATGCCATGGGAACCATCGGCCTTTGCTATGAAACCCTCTTCCTCTATGACCCCATGAAGGACGAATACATCCCCTGGCTGGCGGAGAGCGGACGCTGGACGAGCGATAATGTCTATGAGGTGAAGCTCCGCCAGGGGATCACCTGGGCGGATGGCCAGCCCATGACCAGCGCCGATGTAGTCTACACGTTCGAGCTGGGCAAGCTGGAAGGGGTTTACTACCGGCCTCTCTGGGACTGGCTCGAGAAGGCAGAGGCGGTCGACAACCTCACCGTCCGGTTCACTTTCAAAGAGGTCCGTCATCAGGAGTGGGGCAACACCCTCTACTCGGTCGCCATTGTCCCCAAGCATGCATGGGAGGGTCGCTCTTCGGAAGAGATCGTCAACGGTCAGAACCTGCCGCCGTTGTGCTCCGGCGCCTACGTTTATGAGGCCCACTCGGAGGACCGCGTGATCTGGAAGCGCAATGACAACTGGTGGGCGATCAAGGTCCTGGGCAAATCCGTAGCCCCCCGCTATATCGTCGATGTCGTCAACCCCAGCAACAACGTCGCCCTCGGGCTGGTACTCAAGGGCGAGGTGGATCTAAGCAACAACTTCCTTCCCGGCGTCGCCACACTGGTCAAGGGAGGCTACGGCCTCAAGACCTGGTATGAGGATGTGCCTTACATGTTGGCCGCCAACACGGCCTTCCTGTTCATGAACCTCACCAAGAAGCCGATGGACGATCCGAACTTCCGGAAGGCGATGGCTTATGCCATCAACGTGGACGAGATCGTCACCCGGGTCTACGGCAACATCGTTCAGAAGGCTAACCCCACCGGATTGCTGCCCGTCTGGGAGCGGTTTGTGGATCCGGATGTAGTGAAGGGGCTGGGCTTCTCCTACGATCCGAACCGCGCCAAGCAGATCCTGAACCAAGCCGGATATCGGGACCGCAACGGAGATGGGTTCGTTGAGGCCCCGGATGGCTCTCCGATCCAGCTGAAGATTATGGTTCCCTTCGGATGGACCGACTGGATGGAAGCCGCGAAGGTGATCGCCAGCAGCGCCCAGGCTGTCGGGATCAACCTCCAGGCGGACTTTCCGGACTTCGGAGGATACTGGGACCAGCTGACCGGCGGCACCTTCGACATGGCCATCAATAACTTCGGATCCCAGATGAGCAACACGCCGTGGACCTTCTACTTCTGGTTGTTCCGGAACCCGATCACCCCTAAGATGAACGACGGGAACTACGGCCGCTATAATAACCCGCAGGTCTTCGACCTGGTGGTCCAGCTGGATAAAGTCCCGGTGGGTGATACCGAGGGCATGAAGAAGGTGATCTCCCAGATCCAGCGGATCCAGCTGACCGATATGCCGGCCGTCCCGCTCTGGTATAACGGCCTCTGGGGCCAGTGGAATGAGGCCCACTGGACCAACTGGCCATCGGCGGCGGAGGGCGCGCCCAAGTATCTGCCGTGCACCTGGCGGGGCTACTGGAATATGACCGCCCTCCTGATGCTCACCGAGCTGAAGCCGGCCAAGAGGTAAATGGGTTCGCCGCCGAGTTGGAAGGCTCGATCCACGGGTAATGGGGGCTGGGCCGGGCACTTCGATGGCCGGTCCCGCCCCAAACCAATCCAGACGGAAAGGAGGAAACCATGCCAGGCTCTGATCTTCTGTTTCAGGCTCTGATCATCCTCATCCCTGCCGCGATTGGCGCGGCGCTCTACTTTATCGCAGGGATGGTGATGAACGTGCGTTTTCTCAACAAGACACTCTCCGAGTCGATGGTTCCGGTGTTAGCGGGGGCGATTAGTTTTGGGGTTACTTTCGGGCTCATGATGCTTCTGCGTCTTTTCTTCCTCAACCGATGAATCGATGGACAAATCCTCCCGAAGACCGAAAGCGAGGCGGATGGCGAATCCCCCGGATGTGCTGGCGGACGGAACTGCCTATTAGGGAGGGCCTGATCCTCCTCCCCGTGGCTTAAGAGGCCGCGGGGAGGAGGGAGAAGCATGGTGCTCTGGTTGGAGGTTAGGCGGAGGATTCCGACCCCTGCCTAACCTCCAACCTCCTTACAAAAATACAAAAATGAACTTCGGTGACCTCTGCACGTCCGTCGAAAGCTTGCGGCCGATCGCTCCCCCTCCGCACAGGAGGGATGCGGGCCGCCAGAGAGGGAAATCCAGACCACGCTAAGAGGAACAGACGTGGGGCGCTACCTGGGGCGCAAGCTGGCGATCTACCTGTTGACCTTTTTCTTCGCCGTCACCATCGACTGGCTGATCCCCCGCCTGATGCCAGGCAACCCGGTGGATACCATGATCGCCCGTATGGCCCTGCGGGCGGATGTCGCGGAGGTGCTCCGAAGCTACTACATCCGGGCCTTCCAGCTGGATCTTCCCCTCTGGCAACAGTACCTCAACTTCTGGATCGCGCTGTCGCGGGGCGATCTGGGCATCAGCACCTGGCTGTTCCCCCAACCGGTGATTGCCGTCATCTATCGGGCCGTGCCCTACGATCTCCTCCTGTTGCTCCCCGCCATCCTCCTGAGCTGGATCGCCGGCAATCAGGTGGGGGCGATGGCCGCGCGCGTGCGCTGGCTGGACAACACCATTCTCCCCCTGGGCTACATCCTGACTGCCACCCCATACATGTGGCTGGCGCTGCTGCTGGCCTGGGCTCTGGGACATGTCGCTGGGTTCTTTCCTATCGCTGGCGCTTACAGTTTCAACATCCGTCCCCATCTCTCCTGGATGTTTATTAAGGACCTCCTCTGGCACTGGCTCCTCCCCTTTGCTTCCCTGTTCCTGGTCATGTTCGGCGGATGGGCTATTGGCATGCGGAATATGATCATCTATGAGCTGGAAGCCGATTATTCCCGCTATCTGGAGGCCTTAGGAGCTCCTCAGCGCCTGATCCGGAAATATGCGTTCCGCAACGCGATGCTCCCCCAGATCACCGGGCTGGCCCTTCAGCTGGGGGCCATCGTCGCCGGCGCCCTGGCGACGGAGATCGTCTTCGCCTACCCGGGGACCGGATATCTGATCCTGCAGGCGGTTCAGAACCAGGATTACTTCCTGCTTCAGGGATGCTTCCTGTTCATCATCACCGGCGTGTTGCTGGCCAATTTCATCATTGATATCATCTACGCGCTGGTCGATCCGCGCACCCGATTGGGAATGACAGGGGAGTAGCGATGCGCGCTGGAATCCGTCACGAGTTCCTGTATTTCGCCCTGCGAAACGCCAAGCTGCGGGTCGGGCTCTCCATCCTGCTTCTCTTCGCCATCGCCGCCCTGGTCGGCCCTCTGTTCGCCCGCTACGACCCGAACGCTTATGTGGGGCCGCCCGCCTATCCCCCCTCGCCCGAATACTGGTTCGGGACGACGACCTTTGGCCAGGATGTGTATTCGCAGTTCGCTCATGGCCTGCGCTCGACGTTCATCGTGGGCCTGATCGGCGGCGGGATCGGCACCCTGCTGGGCATCCTGATCGGCCTCGTCGCCGGCTACCGCGGAGGCCTGCTGGACGAGATCCTGAATATGTTCACCAACATCGTCCTGATCCTCCCGACCCTGGCTGTCCTGATCATCATCGCCGCCTATCTCACGGTCCGGGGCATCCTGGTGGAAAGCATCTTCATCGGATGCACTGCCTGGCCCTGGGCTGCGCGGGCCATCCGTGCCCAAACCTTTTCCCTGCGCGTCCGGGAGTTCGTAGATCTGGCCCGGATGAGCGGGAGGAGCTCCTTAAAGATTATGCTCACTGAGATCGCCCCGAACATGATGTCCTACCTTTTTATGACCTTCATCCTTCAGTTTGGCGGAGCTATCCTGAACGCCGCCACCCTGGATTTCATCGGCCTTGGCCCCACGCAGGGGATGTCCCTCGGCCTGATGATGAATAATGCCGTCCTGTGGGCGGCCCTTCAGCTGGGGATGTGGTGGTGGCTGATCCCGCCCGGCGCGGCCATCACGGCCATCGTCGGCGCGCTATACGTGATGAACGTGGGGTTGGACGAAGTGTTTAATCCCAAACTCCGGGAGCTGTGAGGCGCCTGATGGGCTTACGGGTGGAGAACCTGCGCGTCTACTATCGCACGCTGCGAGGATATGTGCACGCCCTCGAAGGAGCCACGTTCTCCGTCGCGGACCATGAGATCATGGGGCTGGCCGGGGAGTCCGGCTGCGGGAAAACCACCCTCGGCCACAGCCTGATCTACCTGAAGCCGCCGATGACCTACATGGAGGGACGGGTGTTCCTGGATGGACGGGAGGTTCCGATCTGGGACATGAAGCGAATGGGCGAGTTCCGCTTTCGGCGGATCTCCCTCATCCCCCAATATGCGATGAACGCCCTGAACCCCACCCGGAAAATCGGGCCAATCATCGCCGATTTGCTCACCGCTCATGGCGTGGATTTCAAAGAAATCCTCCCGGAATTGAAGCGGAGGCTGGATCTGGTTCAGCTTTCCCATGAAGTGCTGGACATGTATCCGATTGAGCTGTCCGGCGGAATGCGACAACGGGTGGTCATGGTGCTCTCCACCCTGCTCAATCCCGCCCTGCTTATCGCCGATGAGATCACCTCCGCCCTGGACGTCTCCACTCAGAAAGCCGTTTGTGAGATGATCGTGGAGTTTCGGAACCGCGGGTTTGTTCGCAACACGATCTTCATCACCCACGACATCTCGCTCCTCTACCAGATCGCGGATACGATCATGGTGATGTATGCCGGGCAGCTGGCGGAGAAAGCGCCCACCGAGGCGATCTTCCGCTTTCCCCGCCATCCTTACACCCGCATGCTGATCGCTTCCCTGCCTCGGGTCGGCGTGCGCCATCGCCAGGAGCGCCTGCAGGGCATTCCCGGCGCTCCACCTCGGCTTCTGGATCCCCCGCCCGGGTGCCGTTTCCGGGATCGCTGTCCGGTCGCCTTCGAACGCTGCGTGGAGACCCCTCCATTTGTGGAAGTGGAGCCGGGGCATTTCGTAGCCTGCTGGCGGGAGATCTGACCATGCTGAGCCTGGAAAAGGTGACCAAGATCTACCGCACCGGCGCCCTGGGATTGCGAAAGCTCGTCGCCGTGTCCGAGGTCAGTTTCGAGATCGGCGAGAAGGAGATCGTTGCCCTGATCGGGGAGAGCGGAAGCGGCAAGAGCACCATTGGCAAGATGATCCTTCGGTTGATCTCACCTACCTCGGGGACCATCCGCTTCGAAGGCAAGGACATCTTCTCACTGCAAGGCCAGGCCGTCAAGGACTACTATCAGAGGGTTCAAGGGGTATTCCAGGATCCCTTCGCTTCCTACAATCCGATCTTCAAAGCCGACCGGATCTTCAAGATGATCCGGGAGGAGTTCTTTCCGGGTCTCCGCCCATCCCAGTGGGAGCAAAAGCTGGAGGAAGCATTGAGGGCTGTCGGCCTGAATCCCCCGGATGTCCTGGGCAAATATCCCCATCAGCTGAGCGGCGGTCAGCTCCAGCGCTTCCTCATCGCCCGCGCTCTGTTATTGGACATCCGGTTGCTGGTGGCCGATGAGATCATCAGCATGCTGGATGCGTCCACCCGCGTTGATGTGCTCAACCTGCTGGCGGATCTTCGGGAGCGGGGCCTCTCGATCCTTTTCATCACCCACGACCTCTCCCTGGGGCATTACATCAGCGATCGCTCCATCGTCCTTTATAAGGGACACATCGTGGAGCTGGGGCCCACGGAGAGGGTGTATGCCCGGCCGCTCCATCCTTACACCGAGATGCTGATGGCTTCGGTCCCCCGCCTGGATCAGAAATGGGCTCGGGCACCCGCCCGCATCGAAAGGAATATGATTTACGGATCATCCGGATGTGTTTACTATGGCCGATGTCCGATCGCCCAGGAGATCTGCGCCCGGCGCGCGCCGGAGCTGGTGGAGGTAGAAGCCGGCCACCATGTAGCCTGTCACATGCGATCTTAGAGAGTGTCTGAAAATTCAGTTATGAGCGTATATGAGTATGAAGGCGTGCCAGGCATGTGATCATCTGTTCGTAGTCGGGCACGAAGCGAAGCGGAGTGCCCCTTATAAGCGTGCACAAAAAGAACGGGCACTGACGTGCCCTACTACAAACGAAAAGACTTGGTTCGTAGTAGGGCACGGAGCGCAGCGGAGTGCCCGTTATGAGCGTGCACAAAAATAAAGAACGGGCCCGGACGTGCCCTACTGCGAACTCAAGCGCAGGCGGGTGGGGCCAACCCCGAATCACCCACGAATCCCTATCCGGCATTCGTGTATTCGTGCTCCATTCGTGGACGGCATTTTTCCATCAGGCAAATTTTCAGACATGCACTTAGAGGGTGTCTGAGAATTCAGGTGCCCCGGGTCTTCCCTTCCCTACGGCCCTTCGGGCTGTGGGGAGGCAGGAATCTTGAATTTGAGGATCTGGGGAGCACACCTTCAGCGCGCCCCTCAGACCCTCAAATGCCTCCGTTAGGAAGATGGCTTGCGAAACGGCCCCCGAAGCGTGGCGATCCCGAGGACCAGCGCTAGCCATCCCAGGCTCAGAACCAGATCCTCCCGGCCGTCCGAACGCGCCACCTGGATCCGGGAGAGCATGATAGGCCCATCTTCGATCTCCAGGAGCACGGTATGCCAGCCCGTGCGGACCGGGAGAGCGACTTCCCAGGCTCCCCGTCGAAGAGGGAACTCCCGCTGGATGTCCCCATCCAGCTCCACCCGGATCCGTCCGCCCGTTTCGCTTTCCCCCAATAAGCGCAACGGGCCCCCATAGAAGGTCCACCTTACCCGCGCCCCTGGGGATCCCCGGCGCCTTCCATCCCCAAGTCCCTCCCATCCTCTCTGCCATTGCAGCGCCCAATGGTCCGCCGTATGAACGCCCGGATACATCCGCGGGGGCTGGTTCAGATAGGCCTTCAGGGCCTCGTAAGCAGGGAGCGGGGTAAAGTCCGGCTCCACGATGCTGAAGTAATAAAACGATTGATCCCGCTCCCGGTCCGAGGCGCGCTTGAAAAACCATACGCTGGCCACCGCCACCCACGGCCATTCCCGCTGGATCCGCTCGAAGGCCTCCACCAGATACCGGGCTTTCTGCTCCTCCGTCACCTGGCCGAACCGCTTGTCGCCGACCCAATCGGGCACGGCGTTCCAGCCCATTTCCGCGATGTAAATCGGCTTGTGGGCATCGCCGTGACGGATCATCCCATCGCGGATATAGAGCGCCCGGTTGATATTGATCACGTAGGGCCGGAGGCGGCGATCCGTGGGGCCGGACCACAATCCGTAGCCCTGGACGGAGAGGGCATCGAAGCAGGCCCCCGCCCCCGCCTGATACATCCGCTCCAGGAACACCACATCGTTAAGCCCGTTGGGCGGATAGGGATTCAAGGAGAGCGTAGGGGCCAGTGCCCCAGCGATCACCACAATTCGAGGATCCACCGCCTTCAGCCGCCGGTAGGCGCGGCAGAGCAAATCGGTGTAGGCCTCGGGATCCACCGCGCAGGTTGGGCAGGATCCCCATTCAGGCGCGATGTTCGGTTCATTCCAGATCTGATAGTGGAAAACCCGCCCGCGATAACGATGGGCCACCGCTTCCGCGAAATCGGCGAAATCCTCCGGGTTATCGGGCGGGGCGAAGGCCCCCCGCGCCTCCCCATCGTGGCGTGACCATGCCGGCGGGCTGGTCAGGCGCACGATCAGACGCAGGCCATAGCGCTCCGCCAGCTCCACGATGTGATCGTATTTCTCCCAGGCGGAGCGATAAGGGATATGCCGGCGGTCTTCGAAATCCCCCTTTCCATGGATCTCGATATCCGCCCATGGGAACTCCTGACGGATCCAGCGGAAGCCCGCCTCAGCGATCATGCGCACCGTCTGCTCCCGCTTCTCCGGTTCCACCTCCTGCTCCAGGAATGTGTTCACGCCAAAAGGGGGATCATCCGTGTGGGCGATCGGCCCTTCAGGGGCCAGCTGGGGAGCCGGGCGCAGCGGGTTCGTAAGGTAATGGAGAACGCCACGGAGGCGAGCCAGAGGGTTTTCCTCCCCGGTCACCTCATAGGCCCAGGACATTCCGGCAGGCGAAGCCCACAGGGCTCCGGAGAGGCTTAGCAACACAAGAGCCCAGATGATCCATCGGCGTCGATGCATTCGACGACCCGCTCCTGCGGGATAGGCTGTGCGCAAATAGAGAGCTTTTTGGGACCAGCGGCATTGCCCTCGACGGTCGGACGGCCTCGCGATCCATTCTCGCCATAGGGAAAAGGAAAAAACCCTATCGCCCCCTGGAGGTCCGAGACGGTTTGGAGATTTTTAAGGAAGCGGTGGCCCTGGAAGTCCGGGCCTTGCGCGAAGCCGTCTTCCGCTTTGCGGAGAGCGGCGTTCCCTGATTCAGATAGGCCTCGATCTCCTCCCGGGCTTCCTCAAAGCGACGGATCAGCTGCTCATCGATGCCCTTGAATCCGGCCACCGCACGCTGAGAGCATGCAGCGCAACCCAGGGAAGCTCGATAGCTGTCCATATCACAGGTCAGACAACCGGCCAGCCGGATCACGGTCAACGAGAGGGCCAGCGTATCCGGGTGATCCTCCGGCATCCGGGCCACCCGGCGCACCAGCGCTTTCCAGGCCTTCCCCCGGACCTCCGCCAGCAAAGGGATGCAACGCGGAGGGAACAGGATCTCGCTTTCTGGATACATCCAGGGCCTCCCAAGATGAGGGTTGCGCATTCTTCTAACCAGGATTTCGGGATCCGAGAGACACGACTCAGAATTATTCTACCCCGACGATCCTCCACGGTGGCAACCCGTATCTGTTCATCAAACCAAATTTCAAACAAGATAAAAATGGGACATAAGAACCAAAAAAGTTATGTATAAAGCCAGAAAAGTTGATATTAAATCTTACTATATGAAAATAAATTTGCTATATACCCTCGAAATAGCATCGAGGCCAACGCAATGGGTTTGCACCGGAGTCAACCCGTGCCACATTGGATTCAATGGGGCCTTCGGGGTGAGATTTCCCACCTGGGTCTGGGCTGGAATTTGGACCAGGCGGGCCGCAGGTCTTGCCGTTTCCATGACAGAGCAAGCCCCTCCCCTATCCCTCTCCCTGCAGTCCTTTGGCCACAGAGAGGGGAGAAATTGGATGCTTGGGGGGGTCGCCTTCGGCGGCCTCGCTCACCCTCCAAAACCCCAAATGGATTCTTCTGGGGGGCTCTCGCATAGGCAATCCGATCCCATGGCTCCACCCGCAAAAACCAGGACCTACCCTGACAAGATCAGCCGGGATGTTATAATTCCAAACGACAATGGACGGGGTATTCCCGGCCCTGCTTCCACAAAGCCGACATGAGCCTTGCATGTTTCATGGCGTGGGAAGAGAGTCCCCGAAAACATGAGGCTGTGGCTTCGATACCCGTTCTCATCGTTTTAATAGGTAGGAGTTACGCAGTTGAAAGCTCTAAAGGTGGGACGGAATGGCACCACCCTCCTTTCTCCCCCCTCCCCCCGGCCCAAAGGGCCGTGGGGAGGGGGGAGAAAAATCAGCCCCCATGGGAAACGAACTGCGTAAGTCCTAATTTAGGAAGGAACCGCATGCCCGCTCGTGTGCAAATCGATTCGGAGACCCGCGCAGTGATCATCGAATGGCCGGACGGCTTCCGCCGGACCTTCCCCTGGTCCCGATTGCGGGCTGTCTGTCCGTGCGCGCTGTGTCGCGCGGAAGCCCAGCAGGCCCAGGAGGATCCGCTGTTTCTGCGCCCCCAGCCCGATGACACGCTGGTGGATTTCGCCTATGTGGGCAATTATGCGGTGCGCTTCTTCTGGGGGGATGGTCATTCGTCCGGTCTCTACACGTGGCGTTATCTTCGCGAGCTCGATTCGGAGTGAAACGAGGAGACCTTCCCTATGGCCCGTCTGGTCCTGATGGGATCCCCTGCTTTCGCGTTGCCCACCTTCGAGGCCCTCGCCGAGGAGCATGAGATCGC
>JAUQQB010000415.1 GCA_030550075.1 Chloroflexota bacterium
ACCGCGAAGGCGGCTTCATTGATGAGCGCGCAGAGGATCCGTGGAAGCACCATCCCCACCGCGTCGCGGACGACCTCAATCTGAAGCCCAATCCCTTCCAGATACGCCTTTGCGGGTTTCAGGGCCGTGGAATCCCCCGATAAGGGGACCGCCAGCTCAGCGGGGGTTCCTCGGGTCAGAGGAGGCAGCGCCGCGAATCCCACCACCCGGCCCGGCCGCCGGGTCCAGCGGGCTACCTGCGTCGCCGAGACGGTGAGGCACAGGGAGAGCAATGGCGTTTCCGGGGGAAGCGCCTGGTCGAGAATGGCAATCAGCGTCTGTTTCGCTTCCAGGGGGAAGGGGAGGACCTCCAGGGTGAGGGCGGCGCTCCGGGCCTCGGCCTCCAGAGCGGGTGGAAGGGTGGAAGGGACTTCGCCCTCGCAGGTCAGGACAGCGGTTGGGTAACGCTGCTCCAGAAACAGCCCGCCGAGGTCCTCGGCGAAAGCGGGGGCGCCCACGATCAGGATGCGCTCCTTCAGGGGCTGGGTTCCCATGGGATCCTCCTCGGCGATTCGTCGTGCTTTTTATCTGGATGTAGGGGCAAGGCATGCCTCGCCCCTACATCAATATTCATACCACCCCTTCCCAGTCTTCCGCCCCAGCCGGCCGGCCTGGACCATCTGGCGTTGCAGAGGGTGGGGACGGAAGCGGGGTTCCTCAAAAAACGCCCGATAGACGTTCTCGCTGACGGCCAGGTTCACATCCAGGCCGATCAGGTCCATCAGCTCGAAAGGCCCCATCCGGAATCCCAGGGCGCGAACCAGCCGGTCTACCGTGGACGGATCGGCGACGCCTTCTCCGACCAGGCGGAGGGCCTCCAGGTAGAAGGGCCGGGCGACGCGATTCACGATGAAGCCCGGAGTATCCTTCACCATCACGGGGGTCTTTCCCCAGCGTCGCGCCAGGTCTGACAAAGCGCGCAGCGTCTCCTCGGAGGTCGCCAGCCCCCGCACGATCTCCACCAGGCGCATAACGGGCGCCGGGTTGAAGAAATGCATCCCCGCCACCCGTTCCGGGCGTCGGGTGACCGCCCCCAGGGCGGTGATGGAGAGCGAGGAAGTGTTCGAGGCCAAGATCGTCTCTGGAGGACAGATCGCATCCAGCTGGCGGAAGATCTCCTGCTTGAGGGCCAGATCTTCCGGGGCGGCCTCGATGACGGCCTCCGCCCCGGTGAGGTCCTCCAGGGCAGCGCTGAGATGAAGCCGTTCCCGGGCGCGCTGGGCTTCCGCCTGATCCAGCCGGCCCTTCGCTGCGGCCTCCCGGAGCCATGCTTCGATCTGGGCCGCCGCACTCTCCAGGATACCGGATGCCACATCATAGAGCGTCACCTGAACGCCATGGGTGATCGCTACATAGGCGATCCCCCGCCCCATCGTCCCCGCCCCCACGATCCCCACGCGCTCCATGGCTTCCCCTCCGCCTTTCAACGCTTTGTTTCTTTGGGAATAGGAGTTACGCCGTTGACCTTCTTCCCCAGCCCCCAAAATCAACGGGGAGGGATCCCTCGACTTATCCTGGACGGCCGGCCACGTAGGTCTAAGGAATCACGCGGTTGGTTCAATCCAGGGGCTTTTCGGGGGAGAGCGGGCACCTTTAGCGCCCTGCTCTCCCCCTATATGGGTTTCCCTTCTCATCGACGCCGCTGGAGGAAGGCCTCCACCCGTTCGCGGTGCTCTGGAGTGCGGGCGGCAGCGTCCTGAAGATGCGCCTCATACTCCAGGGATTGCTCCAAGTTGAAGGTCAGCGCTCGATTCAGGGCGCGCTTCAGCCAGCCCACCGCCCGCGGCGGCAGATCCCGCAGCCGCGCAGCCCATTCCCGAGCGGTGGGCAGCACCTGCTCCGCCGGCATCACCGCATTGACCAGCCCCCACGCCAGCGCCTGAGCGGCCTCCAATCGATCGATCAGGGTCGCGGCCTCAAAGGCCCGGGCATAGCCCACGAGATGGGGGAGGAACCAGGTGGAGCCGGAATCCGGAATCAGGGCGATCTTCGCGAAGGCATTGAACACGAAAGAGGCGTTTTCCGCCATCACCCGGAGGTCACAGGCCAGGGCCAGGCTGCAACCCGCCCCTGCCGCCACGCCGTTGATCGCGGCGATGAACGGTTTCTCCATGTTGCGAATCCGGAGGATCAGGGGATTGTAACGGGTGCGCAGATGTTCACCGATGGAGGCTACTTCCTCTGGACGCTCATAACGCTGTCGCATCTCCGCCAGATCCTGTCCGGCACAGAATCCCCGCCCGGCCCCGGTGATGATCCCCACGCGGACGGCTTCATCGCGCTCGACGGTGCGCAGGACCTGTTGCAGTTCTTCAAACATCCGCTCGTTAAAGGCATTCAGAACGTCCGGGCGGTTCAAGGTGATGAGTGCGACCCCATCCTGGGCTTCGTAAAGTAGCGTCTCGTAGGCCATGGCAAGACCTCCTGTTTGGTATAGATCGAAAGGGATGGCCGGTCAATCCTTTGTGGGGATCAGGACGATCAGCCCTCCGACGAGGAGGGCGGCGAACCCGGAGGCCAGGGGAAGCAACTCATGAACCCTTAAGAAGGGAAGCACCGGCCGCCCAAGGATCCATAGCGTGTAAGTGATCCATCCGGTGATCAGACCCAGCAAGGTCGCTTGCCATGCTCGATCCAGATTGCGGCGCCGCCCCAACATGAAGACGATCATGCCGAAGCCCAGAATGAACAGGTTGCTCCACCCGAAGGCCTGCCACCCAGACGGGGAAAGCCGCAAGGCGACCAGCCCTGAGGCGCGCGGGGTGGGCGTGGGCGAAGGAACAGGGGTTGGGATGAGGGTAGGTTCTGGTGGACGAGTCGGTGTGGGCGGCACAATGGTGGCGATCCGTCCCGGGCGATTCTTCTCAATCTGGATCTGAAGCCGGTAGGAAAGGCGTGCCGGCTCGCTGATGGCCTGGATCTCCAGCGATCCCTCGCGATCCAGCAGGATATCCGTCTCCGCAAACCCATCACGGGTCCAGGCGATGAAAGGCCCAATGCTTCCCTGGCCAGTGTAGACGCCAGTGAATGACACCGGGGTGCTGTCCGGAACGAGGTATCCATCTCGGTCATAGATCGGACCGGCCCAAACCCGCAGGGTCTGTCCCACCTGGACCGCGACCGGGGTTGGCGTGTTAGGAGGCGTGCCTTCCCGCGGGCCAACCCCCAGGGGGATCACTTGGTTCGGATCCGGCCGCAGGCGATCCGCCAAATCATAGCCGAGGGCTGGGATAG
>JAUQQB010000416.1 GCA_030550075.1 Chloroflexota bacterium
GGGCCGTGGGGAGGGGGGAGAAAGGGAGGTGGGGCCCTTCCGCCGCTTCGCGGGAGCTCCGAACGGAATGTGGCCCGGCTGAATAGTTACAAAGCGGGGAGGTCATCTTCGATGGCCTCCCCTTATGCTCTCCCTTTAGCTCCGTGCCCTTCGTCGCCCGTTTCGAGAGGGGGCGCTTCGCCGAAGGACGTGGCGCAGGAACTGACCCGTATACGAAGCATCAACCTGAGCGACCTGCTCGGGAGTCCCCTCCGTCAAAATATACCCTCCTCGCTCTCCACCCTCCGGACCCAGATCAAGGATCCAGTCGGCGACTTTGATGATGTCCAGGTTGTGCTCGATGACGATCACCGTGTGCCCCTGATCCACAAAGCGCTGCAGGACATCGATAAGCTTCTGCACGTCCGCCGCGTGCAGGCCCACGGTAGGCTCGTCCAGGATGTAGAGGGTATGGCCCGTCGGGCGGCGGGAGAGCTCCTTCGCCAGCTTGACCCGCTGGGCCTCGCCGCCCGAAAGGGTCGGCGCCGGCTGGCCCAGCCGGATGTAGCCCAGCCCGACATCCCGCAGGGTCTGGAGCTTGCGCCGGATCGCCGGGAAGGCCTCGAAGAACTCGTAGGCCTCGTCCACGGTCATGTTCAGCACATCGGCGATGTTCTTCCCCCGATATCGGACCTGCAGGGTTTCTTTATTAAACCGGGCCCCGCGGCAGACCTCACAGGTCACGAACACATCGGGCAGGAACTGCATCTCAATCTGGATCTGGCCCTGACCCTCGCAGGCCTCGCAGCGCCCGCCCTTCACGTTGAAAGAAAAGCGGCCCGGCCCATAGCCCCGCAGCTTGCTCTCCGGCAGGCTGGCGAAGAGATCCCGGATGTCCGTGAAGACCCCGGTGTAGGTCGCCGGGTTGGAACGGGGCGTCCGCCCGATCGGGGATTGATCGATGTTGATCACTTTGTCGATGAACTCCACGCCCTCCATGGTGTCATGGTCCCCTGCGGGATCCCGGGCGCCGTAGAGGATCTGTGCCAGGCGCTTGTAGAGGATCTCCACCACCAGGGTGCTCTTGCCCGAGCCGGAGACCCCCGTCACGCAGATAAAGCATCCCAGGGGGAAGCGGACATCGATGTTCTTAAGATTGTGCTCCCGGGCTCCGCGGATCACCAGGAACCGACCATTGCCCGGGCGCCGATGAGCGGGGACCGGGATGGTCAGCCGGCCGGCCAGGTAGGCGCCGGTGAGGGATTTGCGGTTGCGCATGACCGCCTCTACCGGACCCTGGGCCACCACATACCCGCCGTGCTCCCCCGCCCCCGGTCCCAGGTCGATCACCCAGTCGGCCGCCCGGATCATCGCCTCATCGTGCTCCACCACCAGCACCGTGTTCCCCAGATCCCGCAACCGCTTCAATGTGCGGATCAACCGCTCGTTGTCCCGTGGATGAAGGCCGATGCTGGGCTCGTCCAGGACGTAGAGCACCCCGGTCAGCTGGCTCCCAATCTGGGTGGCCAGGCGGATGCGCTGGGCTTCGCCCCCTGACAGCGTCGCCGTCGGCCGGTCCAGGGTGAGGTAATCCAGGCCCACATCTACCATGAAGCGCAACCGGTTGTGCAATTCCTGGAGAACCTGACCGACAATCAGGCGCTGGCGCTCGGAAAGCAGCGGCGGCTGCCCATGGTCCCCCCGCAGGGCCTCCATCCAGCGCATGGCCTCCACGACCGACATGCAAGTGACCTCGTAGATGTTCTTCCCCGCCACAGTGACCGCGAGGGCTTCCGGGCGCAGCCGCGCTCCACCGCAGGCCGGACACGGCCGTTCGCTCATCCACCCCTCCACCCGCGCCCGGAAGTAATCCGAGGTACTCTCCTCGTATCGCCGCCGCAGGTTGGGGATCACCCCTTCGAAGGGCGCCTCGTAGGTCCGCCAGGTCCCATCCCGCGCCTGGTAGCGCACGGGGACGCGGACCTCTTCCCCGACCCCATATAGCAAAAGCTGCAACTGCTCGGGGGAAAGAGCGCGCACCGGGACATCGGTGGGGATGCCGAAGGCGCGGCAGGCGGCTTCTAACAGCTGCCAGTAATAGCCGCCCTCCTCCTCGCCGCCCCAGGCGATCATGGCGCCCTCGGCCAGCGAGAGATCTTTGTTCGGGATGAGCAGATCCGGATCCAGCTCCAGCTGCACCCCGAGGCCCTCGCAGGTCGGGCACGCGCCCTTCGGGCTGTTAAACGAAAACAGACGGGGTTCCAGCTCGGGCAGGCTGATGTTGCAATACGGACAGGCGAAGTGCTCACTGAAGAGCAGATCCTCCGGCGGCTCCGCCGAGGCGTTGTGGACAATGACCAGCCCATCCCCCAGCCGCAGAGCAGTTTCCACCGAATCCTGAAGGCGGGAGCGATCCATCCCATCCCGACGGACCACCAGGCGATCCACCACGGCTTCAATGTGGTGGATCTTATAGCGGTCCAGTTCGATGGGCTCGTCGAGGTCCCGGAGCACCCCATCCACCCGGACCCGCACAAAGCCCATACGGCGCAGCTCCTCGAACACCGGGCCATGATGTCCCTTCCGGCCGCGGACCACCGGGCCCAGGATCATGATGCGGGCGCCCTCCGGGAGGGCCAGGATGGCCTCCACGATCTGCTCCGGGCTCTGCTTCTGGACCTCCCGGCCGCAGCGGGGGCAGTGAGGGATCCCTGCGCGGGCGAAGAGGAGGCGAAGATAGTCGTAGATCTCCGTCACCGTCCCCACGGTGGAACGGGGGTTATGGGAGGCGCCCCGCTGATCGATGGAGATGGCCGGGGACAGCCCCTCGATCTGGTCCACGTCCGGCTTCTCCATCAGGCCCAGGAACTGACGGGCGTAAGCGGAGAGGGATTCTACGTAGCGCCGCTGGCCCTCGGCATAGAGCGTATCGAAGGCCAGACTGGACTTCCCGGAGCCGGAGAGGCCGGTGATCACCACCAATCGATCGCGCGGAATCTCCACCGTGATGTTTTTCAGGTTATGTTCACGGGCACCGCGGACAATGATCTTTCCCTTCGCCATAATCGACCACTGCTTTTCTCAAAGATGGGTCAGTTTTTCAGCATAGCACGGCTGGGGCTTTCATTCAACGATGGGGGGTAACTATTCAGCCGGGCCACATTCCGTTCGGAGCTCCCGCGAAGCGGCGGAAGGTCCCCACCCCCCTTTCTCCCCCCTCCCCACGGCCCTTTGGGCCGTGGGGAGGGGGGATGAAAAATATTTTGGGGCCGAGCCGCGCGCCGAAGGCGCGC
>JAUQQB010000417.1 GCA_030550075.1 Chloroflexota bacterium
GCGCCTTCGGCGCGCGGCTCGGCCCCAAAAGCCCCCAGGAGGAAACCGCCTAGATCCGTATAGACACTGCGGTAGAACGGCTGAATAGTTACGGGCTTTCGCTTAATTGTATTGACAAGTTGAGGTTTTGCATACGGGGTGACGCGTCTGCGGCGCGCTACCCCACAACGGGAAGCCCGTTCGAGGATCGGGCAGATACCTCCCCCAGGGAAACCTTTCTTCCCTCCTATGGTGCCGCTGAAGGCGGCGCTCCAGCCCCAAACGGAGAGCAGGCGAATGGAAACCTTGGCCGATTCCACCACTTTCGATTACGATTAGTTCAGAACAACAGCGACCGAATCGTGTTTCCATAAAGAGTCAAAGACGCTGGAACTCCTCCCCGCAGCCTAGTAGACTGGCAAGGAGAAGAGAATTTTCGGGTGTGAGGGTGGGCCGCAGGCATGCCCCCATACTCGAAAATTCCCCCAATCGCTCATGATGAGAGCACTACTGCTTCATCCAGATTTGATTTTTCGTTTTGGCTCCTTGGGGGTTTGGGGGCGATAGGCCTTCTCGATCTCATAGCCTCAAAACAAATCTGGATGGAGCACTACCCATAAACGAAGCCTGACGCCGGGAAAAGGAATAGGATCAATGGGAACACGGCAAGCGTTATCTGGGCCAACGGATACCGCCCAGATGGAATGGATCCTGGGCAACCTGCGCTGGTTGCTGATCGTGATGATGGCCTTGGCGGCAGCCCTGAATCCCGGCTCGTGGCAGGCGTCTGAAACCGCCTTTGTCATCCTTCTCCTGCTCACGGGCCTTTATAACCTCCTGGTCCTCCTCGCCTTGGTCTTTGTACGCTCCCTCCTTCCTCTCCCTGCCATCACGCTGGCGGGGGATGTGCTGATCACTTTCTCTTTCATTGCGATCACCGGTGGCCTGAGCAGCCCCCTCTTCTTCTTCGCTTTTCTCCCCATCCTCACAGCGGCCCTCCGGATTGGCTGGTGGGCCGGGGAACTGGTCACGCTCGGCCTGATGGGGGGACTGCTCCTCTGGGACGGGATCCGGGGCCGGACCGGCCTTGCTTTCCCATCCCTTCTCGCCCAGGGTAGCGTCTTAGCCCTGGGCGGATTGGTGGCTGGAACGGTAGGCGATCGCCTGAAACGGGAGATCCTACGGGAGCTTTATGCACGGGAGCTGGCCCAGCGACGGCTGCTGGCGCAGACCCGTCAACAATTGCAGGGCATTTTCGAGCTGGCCGCCGCCCTCGGACAGATGCGGCGGATCGAGGAGATCCTCCACGCAGCCCTCGAGGTCAGCGAGAGCCTGTTCCGGGGGATCGGCCATCCGGCTCCGCCGATGTTCATCGCCCTGCTGGACCCGGAGGGATTGCGGGTCGCTGCCGCCCGACGCCTACCGCCCCGGGATGAGCGGGCCCGCCTGCCCGGTCTGGGAGGAGCGATCCGGGAGGCCCTGGAAACTGGAGAGGTAACGCTGTGTTCCCAGCCCGCCCAGGATCCAGAGCTTGGGCGGCTGGTGGTCATGCGCATCGCCCGCGTGGCGATCATCCTCCCGCTTGGGATCGGCCCGGAGCGCTATGGCGTTCTGGTGATCGGCAGTCCGGATCCCCAGGTCTTCACCAGTGAGCGCCGGGATCTCTTGCGGCTCATTGCCATCCAGGCTTCCATCGCCCTGCAGAACGCCCTGCTTTACCATACGCTCCAGCAGGAGAAGGAGCGCCTGGTGGACGTAGAGGAAGAAGCCCGACGGCGACTGGCCCGGGAGCTGCACGATGGTCCAACCCAGAGCGTAGCGGCCCTGGCGATGCGGCTGAATTTCCTTCAAAAGCTGTTCCAGCACGATCCTGCTCAGCTTCCTCCTGAACTGGAGAGGACGGAACAGATGGCCCGTCAGGCCGTCCAGGAGCTCCGCCAGTTCCTCTTCCGCCTGCGGCCGTTGATCCTGGAGTCCCAGGGCCTGGTGGCTGCCCTCACGCATCTGGCCGAACGGCTTCAGGAGACGGAGCCCTTTGCGATCCACATGGAGGTGGATCCGGCGGTGGATCAGGCACTGGATCCCAACGCGAAGGGGCTTGTGTTTTCCATTATTGAGGAAGCCCTAAACAATGCTCGTAAACACGCAGAACCTCAGAATGTGTGGATCCGCGCGCGGATCGAAGGGGATCAACTCCAGGTGAGCGTAGAGGATGACGGTCGGGGCTTCGACCCTCAGGCGCTGCGGGCGGACTATAGCCGTCGGGGCAGCCTGGGAATGCTCAACATGATGGAGCGGGCAGAGTTGCTCAAAGGGAAATTCTGGGTGGAATCCGCCCCCGGCCATGGCACCCACGTCCGGTTGCAGGTTCCTCTCCCCGGTGCCACCCTGGACACGAGGCCTTCCGCCCGGGAGGAAGCTCGGTGACTCGCTGGATCCCCGCCCTGGTATTGGGTCTTCTGGCGTTGATGATGGAAACGGCCCTCCCCGTGATTCGGCGTCGAACTCCCCCATGGGGAAGGCCCCTGGTGGAGATCGGCACGCCTCTCCTCGTAGGTCCGCTTCCCCTGGGCCTTGCGGTATGGGCGGGATGGATCAGCCTGCGGGAGGTCGGGCTGGTGGGGCCGCTCCGCCTGGATCCCGGGACGCTCCTGGGATGGCCCCCTGCCGACTGGATCCGGGGCATCGGGCTGGCCGGTCTTTATGGAGGGCTAACGCTGTTCACGCTCTGGGGCTTTGGCCTCTGGAAACCGAGTCCTGTCCAATGGGGCGAAAGGCTGGAGGAGGCCTTCATGGCCCTGGCCCGTGAGGCGTTGCTGGCTCTGGGGCGAGCAGTTCTCATCGCCTCACTGTTTCCTCAAAATCCCCTTCCAGCCGCCTGGGCTGCCTTCGGAATCTGGTGGGGCGCAAGGTGGGGGTTCGGAAGATATCTGCGGATGGAACAGGGGTTGGAGGTCTGGGGAGGTGCAGTAACAGCCACCACCCTGTTCGGTCTTACCGGCCATCTCTGGCTTGGCGTGGCGATCCATGTCCTGGTCGCCGTGCTGCTCTTTGGGCTGAAGCCACAGCAAGAGCTTCAACTCCGTTAAAGCCAAACCGGAAAGCTCTGGCTTGGGATAACTGATTTGGACCTTTTCCGGTAACGATTCGGCTTGGCTGCATTCGGTTCGGAGCCCCGGCGAAGAGGCGGAAGGGCCTCACCCCTCTCTATTCCCCTCCCCACGGCCCTCTGGGCCGTGGGGAGGAGGATGAAAAATATCTTGGGGGCCGAGCCGCGCGCCAAAGGCGCGCGG
>JAUQQB010000418.1 GCA_030550075.1 Chloroflexota bacterium
GAGCCAGGTTCTCCGGAAGACACCTATATCGGGATGATCCGTTACAACGTTCGAACGATCGTGCAGGCCCTGCAGGGGGAATGAGGATGGCATCCTTTCCATTCGCCCGCCCGGAGCCTTCAGCGCCTATCCAAAGCCCGGTGATTGAGGTCACAGATCTCACCGTGATGTACAGGGATCGTCCGGTGCTCTGGGATGTGGACTGGCAGGTCCCCGCCGGGGTGCTGATGGCAGTGGTGGGCCCCAACGGGGCGGGGAAGACCACTCTGCTCCGGACGATCCTGGGCCTGGTCCGACCTGTCGCGGGCTCGGTCACCGTTTTCGGACGTCCGCCAGCGGAGGCCCGACGGTGGATCGCCTACATTCCCCAGCGGGCCGCAGTGGACTGGGATTTCCCGGCCACGGTGCTGGATGTGGTGCTGATGGGGCGTTATGGTCACCTGGGCTGGGTTCGACGTCCAGGGGCTCGGGATCGGGAGCGAGCGCTGGAGGCCCTCGCCCAGGTGGGGATGGTCCATCTGGCCCATCGCCAGATCGGCCAGCTCTCTGTAGGTCAGCAGCAGCGGGTCTTCGTCGCCCGGGCGCTGGCCCAGGACGCATGGCTTTATCTGATGGATGAGCCCTTCGCCGGAGTCGATGCCACTACCGAACAGGCTCTCATCGAAGTGCTTCGTGGCCTGAAGGCCGCCGGTCGCACCGTGATCGTGGTGCACCACGACCTCCAGACGGTCCCTCTCTACTTTGAGTGGGTGACCCTCCTGAATGTGCGCTGCGTGGCCTGCGGGCCGGTGACGGCGGTGTTCACAGGAGACTACCTCCGTCAGACTTACGGGGAGCGAGCCATCGTCGTCTCATAGAAGCTACGGGAGCCGGGGCTATGGATTTTGCTTTCCTGACGGATTCAACTTTCCGCCTCGTTGCGATGGGCTCCGCCCTGATCGGAGCGGTGGGCGGAGTGGTGGGGACCTTCGCGCTGATCCGCCGCCAGAGTTTACTGGGGGACGCAATGAGCCATGCCGCGCTGCCCGGGATTGTCCTGGTTTTTCTGCTGACGGGAAGTCGAGATCTTCCTCTCCTGCTCGCCGGGGCTTCCTTCAGCGCATGGCTTGGAGCGCTCGTTGTGGTTCTGATCCTCCACCGTTCCCGCATCCGATCGGATGCGGCCCTGGGTCTGGTTCTCTCCACCTTCTTTGGGTTCGGAATCGTGCTACTGACGGTTGCCCAGCGGCGGCCAACCGCTGCTCAGGCCGGTCTGGAGCGCTTCCTGTTCGGGCAGGCGGCCATGATGCTTCAGCGGGATGTCGAAGGGATCGCTCTGGCCGCGGCGCTGATTCTATTCCTGATCCTTTTGCTCTGGAAGGAATTCAAGGTCCTGGCCTTCGATCCAACTTTTGCTGCTGCCATCGGCCTTCCAGTGATGATCCTGGATGTCTTGCTGACGACGCTGATTGTTCTGGCGATCGCGCTGGGGCTTCAAGCGGTGGGCGTGGTACTAATGAGCGCGGTGCTGGTGGCCCCGGCCGCCGCAGCCCGTCAATGGACCCATCGGCTGGAGCGAATGGTGATCCTGGCCGGAGGATTTGGGGCCCTGTCAGGGGTTCTGGGGACCCTCCTGAGTAGCTGGATCGGCCGGCTCCCAACCGGCCCTATGATCGCCCTGTGCGCCTCCGGGATCGCCCTGTTCTCGCTGGGATTTGCGCCGCAGCGAGGCCTGGTGTGGGCGTGGAAACCCCTTCGCCGTATAAGGAAAACATCGTCGGAATCCTAAGGATAGGTCCCCTAAATCGCAGGAGGTGCCATGCTGGCCCCTCAAGTTGAGATCATGCTGGTCGCCGCCCTGGCGGGGGCCGCGTGCGCGCTGCCCGGCGTGTTCCTGTTCCTGCGCCGGATGACCCTGGTCGGGGATGCGATCAGCCACGCCATCCTGTTCGGCATCGTGGCGACCTTCCTGATCGTCCGGGATCTCCGCTCCCCCTGGTTGATCATCGGCGCCGCCGGGGCCGGGATGCTCACCGCCCTGGCCGTGGATGCTTTACGTCAAACCGGCCGGGTGAAGGAGGATGCGGCCCTTGGGCTCGTGTTCCCTGCCCTCTTCAGCCTGGGCGTGGTGGGGATCGCGCGAGGGGTGGGCAACATCCATCTGGATCTCGACGCGGTGCTTTTAGGGGAACTGGCCTTCGCACCCTTCGATCGTTTGACCTGGGGCGAATGGGATCTGGGGCCACGGGGGGCCTGGGTGATGGTGGGGCTGCTGCTCCTGAACCTGATTCTGATCCTGGCTCTCTACAAAGAGTTCATGCTCTCGACATTCGATTCGGACCTGGCTGCGATTTTCGGCTTCCGGCCGGCGGCATTGCATGATCTGTTGATGGCGATGACTGCTCTGACCGTGGTCGCCGCCTTCGATGTGGCCGGCGTGGTGCTGGTGGTTGCGATGCTGATCGTTCCCCCTGCCACAGCGGCCCTTCTCACGGATCATCTGGCCCGTATGCTGGGGCTTTCGGTCCTCCTGGGCCTCGCCATGGCCTTAGGTGGGTATAGCTTGGCCTACGCCCTGGATCTCTCAATCGCCGGCTCGATGGCCACAGTTGGCGGGATCCTGTTCGCCCTTGTCTTCCTGGGAGCGCCCGCTCATGGGCTCATCGCCCAGGCCCGCCAGGCCGCGCGGCAACGCGAGCGGGTCGCCCAACAGATGCTGGTCATCCACCTGGTGAGCCATGAAGGGACCGAAGCGGAGCGGGAGGAAAACTGCATTGAGACGCTACCGCAGCATCTGCGTTGGGGTCTCGCTTTCACGAAGCGGATCATCCATCAGGCGGAACGGGCCGGATGGGTTGTGCGGGAAGGCGATCTGCTTCGGGTCACCGAAGCCGGCTGGCAGGCAGCGTGGGAAATCTTGAGGGCCGGTGAGATGACCCCACCCCGCTGATCCTCCCCTCCCATGGCCCTTTGCGTTATGGGAAGGGAGGATAAAAACCACCTTCGAGGTGGAGCGGTTTGGCACCCGCTCCATCCCAGAGCCCTCCAAGGAAATCAACTGCGTAACTTCTAAGGAAAAGACCTTCTTGGGCCCCCGGTCTAATTAGAAGGGCGGCCTTTTGAGCATAGGACTTACGCAGTTGACCTCTGGCGAAGGGGAGTTGAGGGGGGATAAATTATTTGTAACTATTCAGCCGTTCTACCGCAGTGTCTATACGGATATAGGCGGTTTCCTCCTGGGGGCTTTTGGGGCCGAGCCGCGCGCCGAAGGCGC
>JAUQQB010000419.1 GCA_030550075.1 Chloroflexota bacterium
CCTTTGGGCCGTGGGGAGGGGGGAGAAAGGGGAGTGGGGACCTTCCGCCGCTTCGCGGGAGCTCCAAACGGAATGTGGCCCGGCTGAATAGTTACAAATCAAATCTGGATGATGCCCTAACCGGGCTCTGCGCCGACCCGACGCCAGTGGCGGCGACGCAGCCATGCCAGGTAGCGGGGGATCAATTCCGTGTAGAGACGATACAGCGCCGGCCATGGCGCGTAATCCCACGTCCCAATAAACCGCACATATCGTCCGCCGAATCCTCGTTTGAAGCGATACACCCCCCACATCGGGTCGCCTTCGGTCGGCGTCGCCGGAGCTCCCCAGAAATCATATCGTCGGCATCCGACGGCCCGCGCCCAGCGGATAGCTTCCCATTGCAACCGATGGTTGGGCATTTTCTCCCGGTGCCGATCCCGCGAGGCTCCGTAGAAATACCAAGCGGTGGGCCCGAAGCGATAGATCACTGCCATGGCCACCGGTTCCCCCTCTACTTCCGCCAGCAGCGGATACGCATGCCCGGCCTCATAAAACATTGTCCACACCTGCCGGTAATATGCCCGCGGGCGGATCACAAATCGATCCCGCAGAGCGGTCTCCGCGTAGAGATCGTAGAGGAGATCGAAGGCCTCCGAACCGACCGGCCGCACCGTCACCCCCTTCCGCTCTGCCAGACGGATGTTGTAACGGGTCTTGGGGTGCATCGCCCGGAGCAGTTCCTCTTCCGCAACCGTCAGATCCAGCCACAGGCTGGCGGGGAATTGAACCGATTCCGCGGAGGAGTGCCATCCCCGGCGCTGAAGAACCGTTTTCAACGGTGCTTCCACCGGATCCCATGGACCCCCGGCCGCCGGACCCTCGGCTTCCACAACCTCCGGATCGATCCGGACGAGGATTGCGCGAAGACGACGCGCCTCTTCCTCCAGATCCTGGAAGACCACCTCCGTCGCCTCAACATCCGCAGGGTCCAGTAGCGGACCTCGTGGGAGGTAGAGGACCCCGAGAAGACCGGAGCGATCGCGCCGGTAAAGCGCCTGGGCGGCTGCGCGGATGCGCCCTTGATTATCCTCCCAGATCCACCGGAATGGCTGCCAGCCATAGCTTGCCTTGAAGGTTCCCCAGAGCCATGTCTGGAGAATATGGGGGGAAGGCAACTGCAACAGCGCCTGATCCCAGGCCTTCGGATCATGAATAGAGGAGCGACGGATCATGCGAGGCCCAACCTCCGGATGAGGAGGTAAAGGTGAGGGAAGTAAACGCGATCGAACGCTCCAACCCAGCGCACCACCCGGCCACCGAATCCCCGCTTGAAGCGATACACCCCCCACAGCCCATCCTGCCGGGTTGTGAACTGCGCCTCCAGGACCTCGGGGTCCTCGTCTGGAATCCCCCACAGATCATACCAGCGGCAGCCGCGCGCCTTCGCCCATCGGATCGCTGCCCACTGAAGGGCATACGCAGGCATTTTCTCCCGATGGCGATCCCCTGAGGCACCGTAGAAATACCAGGCTCGCTCTCCCCAGGCGAAAGCCATCAGGGCTGCGATAGGCTCCTCTGCGTAAAACGCCAGCCAGAGGCGAGCGAGGTGAGGGACGAACCGCTCATACGCCGCCCGGTAGTAATCCAACGTGTGGATCGCAAACCGATCCCGGGCTGCTGTCTGCTGCAATAGTTGATAAAATAAGGGAAGCTCCTCCGGCCGGGCCTCGCGGACCGTTACCCCCTTCCGCTCCGCCAGTCGGATGTTATAACGGGTTTTGGGGTGCATCGCCTGCAGGATCGCTTCCTCTTTGCCTTCCAGAGACACCAGAATCGTCCGTCGGGGTTGGATCGGGGAAGCCGGTCGAAATCCGAAGGCCGCCAGATCTACTTGAAGCTCCCCCTCGAGGACATCCGGCTCGATTCGCAGCCAGAGGGCGCTGGTTTCCCGAGCGAAGCGATCCAGTGTGGCCAGGAGGGTATGGAAGGCCTCCGGACGCTGCCAATCACCGACCGGCCCTTTGGGGACATAAAGGATGGAAAAACCCAGGGGAAGGGGACGGATCAGGACCTGAAGGCCGGCCTGGGGCTTCCCGTGCCCGGTCATCAACCACCGATGGGCTCGCCAGCCAAAGCCCGCCTTCAGGTCCCCCCAGGAAGCAGTCTGGAGCAGGTGTGCCTCGGGATGGCCCTCGAGGAAAGCCATCCAGGTTCGGGCATCGACTTCCCGGACATCCATAGCCTATCCGAGCGCGAACCGGTATCCGATCCCGCGTTCCGTGAGCAGAAAGCGGGGCTCCTCGGGATCCGGCTCAATCCGCTGACGAAGGCGCCAGATATACCACTTGATGTTTTGAGGATCCACGCTGCCATCCGGCCACACATCCCGGGCGATCTGCTCCGGGGTCAGGGTTTGACCCGCTCGTTCCGCTAGATAGCAAAGGAGACGGTGTTCGGTTTCCGTCAGGGGGCGTTCCTCACCGTTCAGGATCACGCGTGGATATTGGGGATCGATCAGCAACGCGCCCTCTCCAAACCGCCAGTAAACCCGCTTCCCAGGTGGAGGGAGACGGACGCGTCGCAGATGCGCTTCGATACGGGCCAGGAGCTCTTCCATCGCGAAGGGCTTCACAATGTAATCATCGGCCCCCAGTTTCAGTCCCTCTACCCGCTCCTCCACCGCCGTCCGGGCCGTGAGAATCAGGATCGGAACCGTTGACACCGAGCGGATTTGTCGACAGACCTCCAGCCCATCGATGTCGGGAAGCATCAGGTCCAGGATCACCAAATCCGGCTGGCTTTCCTGGAACCGATGCCAGCCCTCCATGCCATTAAAGGCCAGCGTCGCCTGGAATCCTCGGCGTTCGAGAAAAAGACGAATTAATTCCGCCAACTCCACTTCATCTTCGATTACCAGGATCGTCTCCGCCATTCAAACCTCCCCGGGTTAACGGAGATCATAGATACTTGACCTGAGCAGCAGGAGTTGCAGCGTTAGAGCCCATAGGAAGCGGTAGAATGGCCCCCTGGATCCCCCCTCCCTACGGTCCAAAGGGCCATAAGTAAGGGGGATTCAAAACATCTTTAGGAACGGAGTAGGGCGCCAAAGGCACTCCGCTCCGCCCCTAAAGCCCCCGAGGGAGTCAACTGCGTAACTCTTAATCATAGGAGTTACGCAGTTGAAAGCTCTAAAGGTGGAACGGAATGGCCCCACCCCCCTTTCTCCCCCCTCCCCACGGCCCTTTGGGCCGTGGGGAGGGGGGAG
>JAUQQB010000420.1 GCA_030550075.1 Chloroflexota bacterium
CCCGCTCCGCCCAGGCGGAAAGATCCTCCACGATCCCCAACGCCCGGTCCATCGCCACGTCCACGCTGACCGTGAATTGGGGCGCCTCCCGAACGCTTCGGGTCATCCGTTCCGCGATGGCCCGCCGCATCCCTGTAAGGGGCACACGTCGGCGCACGGCCATACGGGGCTGTGCTTCCACTTCCGCGATCCGATGCATTGCCTCTGCTGCCCGTAACACATCTGCCGATTGGATACGGCCCCCCGGGCCGGTCCCTCCCACCTTCTGAAGATCCACTCCCAGCTCCCGAGCCAACCGTCGAGCGGCCGGGACAGCCTTCAGCTTCCCCTCTGGAGCTTCTCCTACCCCTTGCCCGGCGAGATACGCCTCCACATCGGCCTTTGTCACCCGTCCACCCGGGCCTGTCCCGGGCACAGCTGAAAGATCCACGCCATGGGCCTGAGCCAGCCGCTCGGCCAGCGGTGTTGCCCGCGGCGCGCCGGGCGAAGGTACCGGGGATGGCGTAGGGGCCTCTGTCCAGACCTCGCCAGGCAACAGGATGAAAGCGATGGGCTGCCCAATCGGCACCAACTCCCCCGGGCCAACCTGGATCCCCACCAGAATCCCGTTGGCCGGCGCCTCCACCTCCATCGCCACCTTGTCCGTTTCCACCTCGAGGATCGCCTCACCCTTCGCGACAGCTTCCCCTTCCTGCTTCAGCCAGCGAAGGATCTTCCCACTCTCCTGGGCCATCTCGAATTTCGGCATGATCACCGGCACCGGCATCCCAACCCCCAGCGATCCATGTTGGGGTAGATTAGGCCGCCTTCCACGGCTCGCCCGCCCTGCTAAATCTCCAGCCGCGCCAGCCGCCGGGCCGCCTCGACGATGTCTTCCACCTGGGGCACGGCTGCTCGCTCCAGTTGGGGATGATAAGGGATAGGAACATCCGCCCCACCCAGTCGGACGATGGGGGCCTCCAGATAAGCGAAGGCTTCGCTTTGAGCGATATGGGCAGCCAGCTCCCCACCGAAGCCGCCCAGAAGCGGCGCTTCATGCACGATCAACAGCTTTCCGGTCTTCTTCACCGAAGCGATCACCGTCTCCGCATCGTAGGGTTTCAGGGTGCGCAGATCGATCACCTCCGCCTCGATCCCTTCCGCCGCCAGCCGCTCCGCCGCCTCCAGGGCGCGCAACACCATCAGGGAGTAAGCCACGATCGTCAGATGTCGACCGGCCCGCCGCACCACCGCGCGCCCTAAGGACACCACATACGGTGCTTCGGGCACCGGCCCACGGGTCCGATAGAGCAACTTATGCTCCACGAAGATCACCGGGTTCTCATCCGCCAGTGCGGCCAGCAGCAACCCTTTGGCATCGTAAGGCGTGGCCGGCGCCACCACCTTCAACCCGGGCACATGCACGAACCACGCCTCCAGGCTCTCCGAATGCTGGGCCGCCGCCCCGGTCCCGGAGCCGCCAGGGAGCCGGATCACCAGGGGCACGCGGGCCTTCCCCCCGAACATGTAGCGCACCTTGGCCGCCTGAAGGACAGTCTGTTCCATGGCTAAGGTCACGAAATCCATGAACTGCATTTCCACAATGGGCCGCATCCCGGTCAGGGCTGCGCCTACCCCCACCCCTACAATCGTGTTCTCGGAAATGGGCGTGTCCCGCACCCGCTCCGGCCCGAACCGCTCGATCAGCCCCTGGGTGACCCCAAAGGCCCCGCCGTATACGCCGACATCTTCCCCCAACAAGAAGACCCGTTCCTCAGCCGCCATGGCCTGGGCCATCGCTTCTCGTAAGGCCTCTGCGTAGGAAAGCTCCCGCGTCCCTGCGGGGGGCTCGACCATCGTCTCTGGCCCAAAGATCTGCCGGATCCAGCGGGGCGGAACTGAGGAGTCCTCCGCATACACCCCATCCGTCAGGTGCGTCACCGTCGGCTCCGGGTCTCCCTCAGCGGCCTGCAGGGCCTCCTCAATGGCCCGCCGGGCTCGCGCCTCCAGCTCGGTCGCCTCGGCCTCGGAAAGCCAGCCCCGGGCGATCAGCCAGCCCTGGAAGCGGGTGATGGGATCCCGGGCCATCCAGGCCTGCACCTCCTCCTTCGTGCGATAGACCTGCCGATCGCTCTTCGAGTGTCCTTTATAGCGATACGTGACCGCTTCAATCAGGGTGGGACCTTCTCCCCGCCGAGCCCGCTCCACGGCTGCCCGCACGGCCCGGTAAACCGCCAGCACGTCCATGCCATCCACCGTCTCCCCGGGGATCCCATAGGCTGGTGCCCGATCGGCTACCCGGGGCACTGCCATCGCCTTCTGGATTGGCATAGACATGGCGTATTGATTGTTCTCGCAAAGAAAGACCACCGGCAGCCGCCAGATGGCGGCCATGTTCAACCCCTCGTGGAAGTTCCCGTGATTGGCCGCTCCGTCCCCAAAGAAGCACAGCACCACCCGATCCTGCCTCTGTAGCTGAATACTTAATCCCGCACCCACGGCGATGGGGATCCCTCCGGCAACGATCCCGTTGGCACCCAAGTTGCCCCGCTCCAGATCCGCCAGATGCATCGACCCGCCCCGGCCCCGGCACACGCCAGTTTCCTTCCCCAGCAACTCCGCCAGCATCGCCCGGATGTCCTGACCCTTAGCGATTGCGTGGCCATGTCCTCGATGGGTCGAAGTGATGGAATCGTCCGGCCGGAGCGCGGCAATCGCTCCTACCGCCACCGCCTCCTGGCCGATGGAAAGGTGCATGGTGCCGTGCATCTTCCCCGCCGCGTAGAGCTGCTCCACGGTCTCTTCGAAGGCCCGGATGAGGTGCATTCGATAAAGCCAGTCCAGCAGGCGCTCCTGGGGAAGATCGATGGCTGTCTCCAAAGCCGACATCGTGGGTGTCTCACGCATGGATCACAGCTCCTTCCAGGGTTAACACCGCGGCAGCGGCCCCAGCGTCGGTCACCAGCACATCCACATAGCCACCACGCAGCGCTGCCCGGATGGCCGGTGCCTTCGCGACGCCACCTGCCACCGCAATCACCGTAGGGATCCGGCGCAGCGCCTCTGGCTCCAGACCTACGATGCGCTGGTTCAGCGGATGATCCAGGAGGTTCCCCTCGGCATCCAGCGCCCGGGCTAACACATCGCCTACTGCCCCAGCCGCTCGTAATGCTTCCAGCTCGGCCTCAGTGAGGTAACCTGCCCGCCGCAGGCTGGAAAGCCGGGGGTCCACCGAGCCGATCCCGATCA
>JAUQQB010000421.1 GCA_030550075.1 Chloroflexota bacterium
CTTTGCTGCGGACCGCGGCTGCGAGCCAGGGCAACCCGGGCATCCTGCAACCGGAGGATTTGCCAGCCGGTGCAGTAATCTTGACCCACGATCTTCCCTCCTCCGATGAAATCGGGCATCCTCTCTACTCAGGACCGATGTCCAGCTTACGCTCACAGCTCTATGGAAAAGACCAGAATCTGATCTTTGGTTATAAGGCAGCACGTCGTTTTGCCGCCCTTCTCCCCGCCCAGGGAGTAATCGTCATTGAATTTGCATATGAATACGGAACCGTAACGGAAGCCGAACAGGCGGCTCAGGTTTTGCAAGATCACGTGCAGGGCGCAGCCACCCTGTTACATGTGAAAGATTTTCAGAGGGCTAAAGGCTTGCGTGGGCGCGGATTCTTACTAAAGGGCGATGAGGGGGACAGTGTCTACTGGTTTATAGGTAGCCAGGGCAAAAGCCTTATTCTCCTTTTGGTGAACGGAATGGAGCAATCCTCGGTCTCCTCAGCGTTCGACTTGGTGGTGCAAAAACTAATGGACAAATAAGATTGCGCTGTATTTCCTCTGCTTAGCCGAACCTCTTATCTCATCTTAATTTCAATATTAGGAGTTACGCAGTTCGGGGCTCGCGAGAAGAGGTAAAATGGCCCCACCCCCCTTTATCCCCCCTCCCCACGGCCCAAAGGACCGTGGGGAGGGGGGATCAATAGACTTTTTGCACAATAATTTTTCCCGTTGAGAAGGCGTTCCACCCTTTGGGGTGGGAGAGCGGATCCGGTGACGCGTTCGACCTTCCGGCCTCGTCGGTCCATCCGGAAGTTCACAATGCCCACCACCGCCAGAAACACCGTGTCATAGAGCGCCAGCATATGACGGAATACCGACGACAAGATCCGAAAACGCTTCCACCAGCCAATCGTATGCTCCACCACGATCCGCATCGAAGCCCGTTCCGGATGGGCCCGCTTCGGATCCGGAAGCAAAGGAGGATTCCGTCGCGCCTTGTGCGGGGTCCTGATGCTCCGGTCCGGATCGTCATTTTGCAGCCCATCGAAGCCCGCATCGCCGATCACCATCATGGATTCGGGAATTTGCCGGATTATCCCCGATTCCACCGCCAGGCGCAAATCGGGTTGGGAACCGGGCGCCGAGAAACTCGCCCCTCGGATATACCCCTGGTGATCCACCGCGAGGAGGGTCTTGCGGGGATGGGTCTTGCGGCGCCCGGAGTCATGTTGCCGTTGCGCTTCGGGGTCCTGCGGGCGCTGAATGCGCGGTTCGGTTCCATCGATAATGGCCAGCAAATCGGGGAAGGTCTCCAGGACCTCCTGGAGGCTCTTCCCTTCCCCCTGGCGGGGGGACTGGGGCCAGCCCAACGAAGCAAGGCCCAGCGGCTGGAAGGCGTTCCACACCTGCCGGGTGTTCCGACTCACCGTGGCCTTGTCTACGCCGAAAAAGAAGGCCAGGGCCTCCAGGTTCCCGTATTGCCGAAGCCCGATGAGGGTCATCCGTAACATATTGAGGAGGGAGAGGCGATATTTGCGCCCGCCCCCGATGGCCCGGCGGCGATCCGGTCGGCTCAGCCGTTCTCGTCTCTGCGGTGGCCCCACCGGCAGAAAGCGAGCCAACGGTTCTTCGAACGCCTCCACCGTCCAGCCGGTGAGGGATCGAAACCGCATGGGCTTCGAGCGGAGAACGTCCACCGAAAGCACGGCCGGCTCTCCCCAACGCGAGGTCTTAACTGGAAATATACCCCAGCCTATTGGGCAACAAGTCTATTAAAAACAAGGAAGATAGGCAGGAAACATGGTGCCAAGATGGAGGAAAGAACAGACATTTCACGTGTAACGACTCGATTGCAGGAGGTTCGATATGTTTATGAAGAAAGGTGGTCGTCAGGGATTGAGGCTCCTGGCCTTGGGGCTGCTGGCGTTGATGGGGCTGGGGGGATGGATCCTGAGTTCGGAGGACCAACGGGATTCGCCCCTTCCCCCTACGCCGGAATGGGTGAATCCTGATGGCCAGGTGGATCTATCCCGCTTTCCCACCCGAGTGGGGGTGATGGATGAAACCGGCCACGTGGTGGGCTGGGTGGATCTGCGGGAGGAGCCGTTCTTCTTAGCGCCACCTCCGTCCGGGACACCGGCCCCGTGCCGCTACCGGGTTCGGGACGCCCAGGGGAACCTCATTGGCTACCTGGGCTCGCCTCCGAATGCGAAGCCCTGGTCTGAGCTTGCAGGCACACCGTCTAACGCGGTTGCCTCTCGTCCGAGCTGCCCTGCTCCATTCCGGTTCTACCCGCTTTCCAATTCAAAGAAATAGGAGGTAAAGATGGTGCTAAAATGGGCGCTATTAATATTTATGTTCATGCTTGTGGCTGGAGTTGTATATGCTCATTATGTGTACCAACAAGGATGGGTCTATTGGAGTCAAGACGATTGTGTCTTTGGGCGTTCAGAAATCTCTCACGGGAATTATGGAAAAGGATATGTAAAAGTTGATACCCAAGCATATCGAGGAACTGCCACTCCTTTTGGATACTATCCCTGTTCAACAGCTATGATGCGTCCTCCGGGGTACTTAGCTCAAAAAGTCGTATTATATAAATGGACAGGTGAGCAATGGGTGGTCTGTTGGGAAACTCCATGGTTATACAATCCAAACGAAACGTGGTGGATTCAATTTGATGCCCATTTTGGAAATACACCTTGCGGTTCAGGATATTACGCGAACCATGGTGCTCATTTTGAATACAATGGGGGTTGGCACGGAGGATGGATCTGGTCTGGAGAACACTATCTACCTGTCAATTGAGTAGATAGACCTCCAGTCCTGGTGGTTCTCGTGATGGCCTATTGGGCCGAATAGGCAAAATTGCGGAAGCATCTAGTGTTTTATCCCGAATTTGTTTTGAGGATATGAGATGGTGTGGGCGAATGGCCCCATCCCCCTCTATCCCCTCTCCCCACGGTCCAAAGGGCCGTGGGGAGAGGGGATAAAAGAGATTCTGGGGGCGAACCGGGTGCCTTCGACGCCCGGCTCGCCCCCAAATCCCCAATGGTATTTGGAAGGGGGTTTTTGTAATCTTTATGAAACAGCATATATTTGGAACCCCAAATGCGGGACAATGGTACTACCAATATCCCTCCTGGCGGGGACGGTATGTAGAGGTCAACATGATTGCCAACCAGAGTGGTGCGATCTATATTCGCCTGACTCGTGGAGGGAGTAC
>JAUQQB010000422.1 GCA_030550075.1 Chloroflexota bacterium
TCAGCCGGGCCACATTCCGTTTGGAGCTCCCGCGAAGCGGCGGAAGGGCCCCACCCCCCTTTCTCCCCCCTCCCCACGGCCCAAAGGGCCGTGGGGAGGGGGAGAAAGGGGGGTGGGGCCATTCCATTCCACCTTTAGAGCTTTCAACTGCGTAACTCCTATTTGTTTTGAGGCTATGGGATCGGGAAGGCTCATCGCCCCCAAACCCCCAAGGAGCCAAAGCGAAAAATCAAATGGAGCACTAGCACTTCGTCTATTTTTGTTTTGAGGATATGGGATGGGGAAGGCCAACCGCCCCACCCCCAAACCCCCGAGGAGCCAAAACGAAACATCAAATGCGGAGGGAGCGCCAGGCTTTCGGGAGAGCTGCCTTCCCTGGATTATAGGATTCCTTGCTCCTGTAGTTTGACGATCTCTGCTACGGAGACCTGCAGGAGTTGGCTGAGCACTTCCTCAATATGCTCCCCCAGCCGGGGTGGATGCCGCTTCACCACCGGAGGAGTGCGCGAAAGACGAAGGGGGGAGCGAATCATCTGAATTTGGCCCGCTGTGGGGTGAGGAACCTTCCCAATCATCCCCTGGGATTGAGGATGAGAGAGCGCCTCAGGGATCGTTCGAACCGCGCCGCATGGAATGCCAGCAGGAACCAGGATCTCCAGCCACTCTGATGTGGGACGCTGGCGAAGGGCCTGACGAAGGAGGGGAAGGAGCTGCTCTCGATGCTCCACCCGAGCGGGATTGGTCGCAAATCGAGGATCCTCAGCCAGCTCGTCTGTTCCAAGACATCGACACAGCGCTCGAAATTGCCGATCATTCCCCACGCAGATCACCACATAACCATCCGCAGTCTCGAAAGTCTCATAAGGGACGATATTGGGATGGGCGTTGCCGTAGCGCTGCGGCGGCTGGCCCGAAACCAGATAGTTGCTGGCCACATTGACCAGTGAGGCAAGGGCGCACTCGAACAGGGAGATCTCGATCTTCTGCCCCCGCCCAGAGCGTTGGCGCTCAATCAGCGCTCCCAGGATAGCGATGGTTGCGTAGAGAGCAGCCACCACATCTACAATCGCCACCCCCACCTTCATCGGCGGCCCCTCTACGGGCCCGGTGATGCTCATCAGGCCGCTCTCTGCCTGGATGATGAAGTCGTAGCCCGGGCGGTCCCGGTCCGGCCCTTCCGGGCCGTAGCCTGAGATTCGGCAATACACCAGGCGGGGATGAAGGGCTTCCAGGTCTTCATAGCCTAACCCCCAGCGCTCCATGGTGCCGCGGCGGAAGTTCTCGATGAGGACGTCACTACAGCACACGAGTTCCTTTAGGATCCTGCGCCCTTCTTCATGCTGCAGGTTCAGGGTGATGCTTTTCTTGTTCCGGTTGGCGCACAAGTAATATGCGCTCTCGCCGCCCGCATAAGGTGGACCCCAGGCGCGGGTTTCGTCCCCCGGGCCGGGTTGCTCGACCTTGATCACTTCCGCGCCCAGATCCCCCAGAATCATGGCGCAGAAAGGCCCAGCCAGCACGCGGGACAGATCCAGAACCCGAATTCCCTCCAATGGCCCTGCCATAGCCCTCCCCTTATCCCGGGGTATCCAGAGCAATCCGGATATGCTTGAGCTCCAGATAGCTCTCCAGGCCCCACCGGCCCAGCTCCCGTCCCAAACCGCTTTCCTTCCAGCCTCCAAATGGCGCCTGCAGCTCCGTCACGTCGTTGATGTTAACACCAACACCTCCAGCCTCCAGGCGTTCCGCTATGTAGAAGGCGGTGTGGAGATCACGTGTGAAGACGTAGGCGGCCAGACCGTAGGGGGAATCGTTCGCCAGGGCGATCGCCTCATCCAGGGTTCGGAAGCGCATGATCGGGGCGACGGGCCCGAACGTCTCTTCGCACATCACGCGCATGGAATGATCCACTTCCGCCAGGACGGTAGGAAGGAAGAAGTAGCCCCGTTGGAATTCTTCCCCCTCCGGCTCACATCCGCCACAAAGAACCCACGCGCCCTTTGCGACGGCGTCCGCAATGTGCTCCCGTGTCTTCCGGCGGACTTCTTCGTTAAACATCGGCCCCAGCTCGACCTCCGGGTCCAGGCCGTTGCCGATCCGAAGGGATCGGGTTCGCTCCACGAAGCGAGCGATGAAGGCGTCGGCGATCTCCTGGGCCACATAAATCCGGTTCACGCTGATGCAAATCTGCCCCATATTAGAGAAGGCCCGCCGGACTCCGGCGGCCACGGCCTTCTCCAAATCCGCATCCCGGCAGACGATCATGGGGGATTGCCCTCCCAACTCCAAGGACACCCGCTTGATTGAGCGGGCGGCCTTCTCCATGATCCACCGTCCTGTCTCAGTTTCCCCGGTGAACGCGATCTTGCGGGAGATAGGATTCTCCACCAGCTCGGCGCCGACCGTCCGACCGGGGCCCAGGACCAGGTTGATCGTCCCCGGAGGGAGCCCTGCATCGTGGAGCGCCCGGATCATCTCCGTGGCCGCAATGGGGGCGGCACTGGCCGGCTTGGCGACCACCGTGCAACCCGCAGCGAGGGCAGGGGCGATCTTCCAGGCCAGCAGCTCGACCGGATAATTCCACGGTGCAATCACTGCGGCAACACCTACGGGCTGCCGGATCACCAGGCTGCGGATGTGAGGGGATCCGGTGGGGATCCATTCCCCAAAGATCCGCTTCCCCTCCTCCGCGTAGTAATCAAAAACCTGAGCCGCCAGGGCGATTTCTTTCCGAGCGTCTCGAATGGGCTTGCCCTGCTCCAGGGTCAGCCAGCGGCTGATTTCTTCCAGACGCCCTCGCATAAAATCGGCCGCCCGATGCAAGAGATTAGCCCTCTCCTCAGCGGGCGCGCTGGCCCAGTCCGGGAAGGCCCGTCGGGCTGCCTCGAGGGCCATCCGGGCCTCCTCCCGGCCGCCGACCGGCACCTCCGCCACCGGATCCCCCGTGGCCGGGTTATGGATCACCGTCCAATCTTCTGAAAGGGCATCCAGCCAGGCCCCGTTGATCAGCATCTGGATCCGTCGAATCATCTCAACCCTCCAGTTGACGCGCGATGCGGACGAGCGTGGCCACCCGGTCTGGATCTACCGGGTTTTCCACCTTCCCATCCCGCTTGAGCGCCGTTCCCACGATGGCCCCGTCCGCGGCCTCCAATAGCCGCGCTGCGTTGTTCATGTTCAGGCCGCTGCCAATCAGCACCGGAAGCGTGAC
>JAUQQB010000423.1 GCA_030550075.1 Chloroflexota bacterium
CCCCATGGCCGCCATCCGGCGGACGGTTTCCCAGGGGAACTCTCCGCTCTCGTCGTAACGGGCGGCCACGGGGGCGATCTCCTTCTGGGCGAACTCCCGAACCACCTGCTGAAACATCCGATGCTCTTCGGAGAGCTCGAAGTTCAATCCGATCTGCGCCAGAAGCTCCACTTCGGAACTCATGGGGGTCCTCCCTCAAAGCATTAGATGGGTGGGGGTTCCAGCCGATAGATGCCCAGTTAACCGGCCGGCTCCTCAGGAAGATGGAGGATTTAAAGATCTAAGACCTGGGAATGGGAACGGCGGCTTCGGCAGCCCTGCCCACCCCCAACTCCCTTCCCGCGAGCCCCCGTTTCGTTTTCATTCGCCAAGCTCTTTTGATTACTATTATATTAGCTTTGAGTTCCGCCAAGCCGCGCGGAGCGGAGAGATGAGAGATCCGGCGCTCACTATCCTCCTGGTGGAGGATGATCCGAACATCGCTGAGCCATTGATCTTCGGCCTTCAGCAGGAAGGCTTTCGCGTGCTTCATGCCACGGATGGCCTGCAGGGCCTGAAAATTGCCCGCGCCGAACGCATTGATCTCGTCCTGCTGGATGTGATCCTGCCCGGCATGGACGGTTTCACGCTCTGCCGGATGCTGCGTCGGGAATCCGCCGTACCCATCATCATGCTCACTGCTCGCTCGCAAGAGATGGATCGAGTGATGGGCCTGGAGCTGGGGGCCGACGACTACGTGGTCAAGCCGTTCAGTTTCCGCGAGCTGCTGGCCCGGGTGCGAGCCCTGCTGCGGCGTCGCGCTCTGGATCGTGGGGATACCCCCGCATCCGATCAGCTCAGGATCGGCGAGATCATACTGGATCGAGCGGCTCGCCGGGTCTGGCGTCGCGGACTTCCGGTTGAGCTCACCCAGCGGGAATTCGAGCTCCTGCGCCTCCTGATGGAAAACGCCGGCAAGGCAATGAGCCGCCATGAGTTGCTGGACCGGGTGTGGGGGGAGAACTGGGTGGGGGATCCTCGTACCTTGGATGTACACATCCACTGGCTGCGGGAGAAGCTGGAAGATGACCCGTCCTCGCCTCGGTATATTCAAACAATTCGGGGCTATGGCTACCGCTTTGTGGACCCGGGCGCTCCGACGCCTGATCCCTCGTAGTCTGCAAAGCCGACTGATCTGGACCTATCTGTTCCTCCTGTCGCTGGGGCTTGGGGTCTTCATCACATGGGTGGGCCTGGAGCTCCAGGCAGCCATTGTGGAGCAGGCCGAGCATGAGCTGGAACTCCACGCCTATATCATGGCTAACGCCCTGCGTGAACCGCTTGCGGAATGGAGCATGGGAGAACGGCTCGCGCCGAATGCGATCGCCGCGATGGTAGATGCTTACATTCAGAGAGCGAATATCTACGTCGCTGAATTTCCTCAGCCCTATGCGAGCGCTTTAAACAACGGCATGCGGGTGACCATTGTAGACCCCACGTTGCAGGTGCTCTTGAGTTCGGATCCAACCGTGGCGTTGCATCGGGAGCACGCGCACCCGGAATTGCTGGCCGCCCAGGCTGGCCTCGAACAGCATAACATCCGTTGGGACGAGTGGCGAAAAGAAGAACGGCTGTTCGTTGCTGCGCCCATCGTGGAAATAAAGGAAGGCCAGCAAAGGCTCCTGGGGATCATCCAGCTTTCGACCCCCATGGAGCCTCTTCATGTGGAAATCCGACACGCCTGGATCAGCCTGCTGACTGCCGGCGGTGTCGTTCTGATCGCTGCCGCCCTGATCAGCATGCTGCTGGCCCGCCATGTGTCGGGCCCCATCCGGGACCTCACCGCAGTAACTGAACGGATGGCATCCGGCGATCTGGCCCAGCGGGTTGTGCCCTCCGGTCCTATCGAGATCGAGCGTCTGGGTCAGGTTTTTAATCGCATGGTCGAACGCATCCAGGAGATGATGACCCGTCAGCAGGCCTTTGTAGCGAATGCCGCCCATGAGCTTCGCTCCCCCCTGGCCAGCCTCCGGCTGCGGATTGAGATGATCCAGCGCCATGGTTGGGATCATCCGGAAATGGCTCAAGGCTACCTGAATCAGATCGCAACAGAGGTCGAAAACCTGCAACGGGTTGTGGAGAGTCTGCTGCTCCTGGCCAGCCTGGATGAAGGGCAACGGCCTCCCCTCTTTCCGCTGGATCTAGCCCCCGTTCTCTACGAGGTGGCGGATGAGATAGAGCCTATGGCTCGAACCGCCGGGCTGCACATGCAGGTAGACGTGCCCCCTCACTTGCCCATAGTCCTGGCGAACGCGGATATGATTCGCGTCGCGGTGCGCAACCTGCTGGATAACGCGATTCAATGCACTCCGGCCGGCGGCCGGATCACCCTGCGAGCGGCCGTGGAAGAGGGATCGGCCGCGCCGCTCGACGGGCAGGGCAGCGATCACCAGCGGGATGCGCCCGGGCCGGCCCTTATGATTCAGGTGAAGGATACTGGCATCGGCATTCCGGCAGAACATCTGCCCCATATCTTTGAACGCTTCTATCGGGGACCCAAGGCCCAGGCGCGGCGCCGGGGTAGTGCAGGCATTGGCCTTTCCATCGTGCGTGCCATCGTGGAAGCCCACGGAGGGAATGTCTATGCGGAAAGCGCTCCTGGGCAGGGCAGCGCCTTCACCATCTGCCTGCCCGTTGCCGGGCAAACCGGGGCTCCCCACAGCCCTTTGGCTCCATCGTCGGATTCTTTGTAGCCAGCCCCTCGTCAAATACCAGAGGGATCTGATGGCCTATCTCGAAACCAGCGGCAGATAGACCCTTTGCGGGAAGTTATAAAGGATGATGATCCTCTCATAATCCTCTATGGTTGCGTAACCCGGATTGGGGTTCGCATACAGCTCGGATTCAAAGGCCCACATCAAACCCAGGAAGCCGTTCTCTGCCATTCGCCGGGCCGATAGATAGAGCGCCGCCCGATCATCATCGCCAGTGTTCTCCCCCCAAACCTTCAGCCCATGCCGGCGCGCCAGATGGGCGATCCATTTGGCCGCGCTCCAGCGGTGGGGATACGGCGATGTATCATCCACCAGGTTCTCTGGAGGCTCATCGATTCCGGTAACATACAATGCGATGTTCAGCGTGGTGGTTAACCCGGCCGTGTGGCGATCATACGCCGTGGCGCTATAGAGAGCACTGGTCCCTTCACTCCAGCCATCCCCC